>JAQGON010000223.1 GCA_028293565.1 Verrucomicrobiota bacterium
GGAAGTGAAGGGCTTCGGGCGCGTGCTCGACGCCACGACCTTCCTCGCGCTGCTCGCCGAGACCGACACGGCCACCGCCGCCCATGACGGTTCCGCCAAGGAGCTCGACCGGGTGCGCAAGTTGAACTCCGCCGATGCCAACGTGTCGGCGCAGGCGGTCGAAACCGCCGAAGCCGCCGAGGCGCGCGATCGCGCCGCCGTGACGTCCGCGCGCATGCGCATGAACACCACGTGGGGCCGCGAACTCAGCGGCGCTGCCGGTGCCGCCGTCAGCGAAGCCCTGGACAAGGGTGGGTCGCTCGTGCGCCTCGATATCCTCCCGGGAGAAATCCCGGCGGGCACCCCGAAGAGCGCGACCGTCCAACTGATGGGCAGCGATGAAACTTACGCCGCGGAAATCCTCGGCTCCGCCCCGACCGCCGATCCGCAGATGCAGGGCACGAGTTACGTCGCCTTGGTCCGCGACCATATGCTTCCGTCGGGCGCCGCCTTGCGTGTCGCCGTGACGGGCCTGGGTGAAAACCAAAAGGCATTCGTCGTTCCCCGCACCGCGATCGTCTATCATCAGGGCAGCGCGTGGATCTACGTCCTTGGCGAGGAAGACACCTTTTTCCGCCGGCTCGTCACGCTCGGTCGCTCGACGCCCGACGGCGTCGTGATCACCGAAGGCGCGACCGAAGACGAACAGGTGGCCATCACCGGGGCGCAGCAGCTGCTCTCCGCCGAGCTTCAGGCCGGCGGCGCCGCCGAAGAGGAATAACCCCATGCTTCAAGCCATCGTCCAATTCTCCCTGCGGTTTCGCGGCGTCGTCCTCGCGCTGGCGTGCCTCCTCATCGGCTACGGCATCTTCGTCGCGGCCAACGCCAAACTCGATGTCTTCCCGGAATTCGTGCCGCCGCAGGTCACGGTCCAGACCGAAGCGCCCGGGCTCGCCCCCGAACAGGTCGAGACTCTCGTCACGCGCCCGATCGAAAACACGATCAACGGTCTCGGCAGCCAGGAGTCGCTCCGTTCTGAAACCATCCAGGGCTTGTCCGTCATCACCGTGGTGTTCAAGGAGGGGACCGACATCCAGGTCGCCCGCCAGATGCTCGCGGAAAAACTCGGCGAAGCCGCCAGCCTTCTCCCCGTCGGGGTGAAGCCGCCGAAGCTTTCGCCGCTGGTGTCGTCGACGATGGATCTCCTGAAAATCGGGCTGATCAACGACAAGATGTCGCCGATGGAATTGCGCACCTTTGCCGACTGGACGCTGAAGCCGCGCCTGCTGTCGGTCCCCGGCGTCGCGAAGTGCAGCGTCTACGGCGGCGAAGTCCGCCAGCTGCAGATCCAGGTGCATCCGGACCAGCTCGTGGCCCGCGGAATTTCATTGAATGACGTGCTGACGGCCGCGCGCGCCTCGACCGGAGTGCGCGGCGGCGGTTTCATCGACACGCCGAACCAGCGGGTCGTCCTCCAGACCGAGGGCCAGGTTTTCACGCCCGAGGCGGTCGGCGACATCGTCGTCGCGACCACGGCCGGCGGAACGCCGCTGCGAATGAAAGATGTCGCGACGATCGCCTACGGCGCTGAGCCGAAGGTCGGCGACGCGCTTGTCATGGGCAAAGCGGGCGTGCTGCTCACGATGTCGAGCCAGTACGGCGCCAACACGATGGATGTCACCAAACTCCTCGAATCCGCGCTCGAGGATCTCAAGCCGCTGTTCGAGCGCGAGGGCATCACGCTTTACTCCCGGCTGCATCGCCCGGCGAGTTTCATCGAGGTTTCGCTCCAGCATATCCGGCACTCGCTCATGCTCGGCGCAGGCCTCGTGGCGATCGTGCTGTTCCTTTTCCTCGGCAACGTCCGCACCGCGCTGATCTCGCTGTCGGCCATCCCGCTCTCGCTCCTCGCCGCCGTCATTGTGATGGACCGGCTCGGGGTGTCGCTGAACACGATCACGCTCGGTGGCCTTGCGATCGCGATCGGCGAAGTCGTCGACGACGCGATCATCGACGTGGAAAACATCGTCCGCCGCCTGCGCGAAAACCAGACGCTCGCGAACCCGCGTCCCCTGATCCAGGTGATCCTTTCCGCGTCGCTCGAGGTGCGCAGCGCCGTCGTGTACGCGACCTTCATCGTCGCGCTGGTGTTTCTCCCGGTCCTCACGCTCAGCGGCCTCCAGGGCAGTTTCTTCGCGCCACTCGCGAAGACCTACATCCTGGCCATCCTCGCGTCGCTTGCGGTCGCACTCACCGTGACCCCGGCGCTGACGCTCGTGTTTTTCCGCCATGGCATGAAGGACCACAAGGCTCCGCGCCTTCAGTCGTTCCTGCGCGGGATCTACGAGCGGTTGCTGCATGTCGTCGCACTTTATCCGTGGCCCGTGATGGGCACGGTTCTGCTATTCGTGGTCTTCGCCTTTTCGCGGCTGTCGTCGCTCGGCGGGGCGTTTCTCCCGGATTTCCGGGAAGGCCATTTCGTCCTGGGGGTTTCGACCGTCCCCGGAACGTCGCTCACCGAAACACTGCGCGTCGGAAAGCAGGTTTCGGAAAAGCTGCTCAAGAATCCCCACATCGCGACCGTGGAACAGCAGGTTGGCCGCGCGGAGCTCGGTGAAGACACCTGGGGTCCGCATAAGAGCGAATTCCACGTCGAGCTGAAACCGCTGACGGGTTCCGAGGAGGCGGGCGTCAGCGATGAGATCCGCAAGGTGCTCGAGGACACGCCGGGCATCCTGTTCGAGGTGCTCACGTTCCTCAGCGACCGCATCGGCGAAAGC
>JAQGON010000228.1 GCA_028293565.1 Verrucomicrobiota bacterium
GGCTGATCAAGTTCATCGAGGAAGGTCCGGAAGAGGTGCGGTTCGCCGCCATCCGCGCGACCGGCGGGATCGGCCGCGCCGCGGCGGCGGCTCTTCCTGGGCTGTATGCCACGATGAAAACGCCGAACCCGGAGCTGCGAATCCAGGCGCTGCAGGCGCTCGGACACGTCGAGCCGGATGACGACAAGTTGCTCCCGATCGTGCTTAAGGCGCTGACCGATGGCGGCGGCGTCCGGCGCGTCGCGGTCGTTTCGCTCCGGCGCTTTGGCGACAAGGCGCTGCCTGCTGTGCCTGCGCTGGTCGAGATGCTCGCCCGTGAGGGCGACCGCGCCTCCGCGTTGACCACGCTGCGCGGCATCACGATTCACGATATCGAGATGCTCACCTCGAAACTCGAAGACAAGACTCCCGCGGTCCGGAGCTTCGCGTGTGAAGCGCTCGGCAAGCTCGGCCCTGAAGCGGGCGCGGCGCTGCCGGCGCTGCAACTCCGCGCCCAATATGAAGGTGAGCCGGTCCGCGGCGTGGCGCTGAAGGCGATCCAGCAGATCAAGGGTGGGAAGTGAGGCGTCATTGGACGGTTGGCACCGTTTGCCGTTGAGTTTTGCCAAGACCCCAATGAGTATTCTTCCATGTCTTCTGCCGCCGAAAAGATCGTGAGCGAAGCGAGTGCCCTGAGTCTCGAAGAGCGGGCTGAAGTCGTACATCAGCTCCTCATGACTCTGGACGCTGAACCGCAGGAGGCCGTGGATGCTGCCTGGAGAGAAGAACTGGCCCGCCGCGGCGCTGCGATTGATGGGGGTACGATGCAAGGTCGGCCAGCCAGCGAAGTTTTTGCCGAACTTCGTGAGAGATTCCCGTGAAGGAATTGCACGTCGGTCGGCAGGCCCAGTGGGAACTGGACGACGCGATGACTCACTACAAGCGGATTGCTCCGTCATTGGCTCGCGACTTGCGCAGGCGCGTTGAGCAGGCGTCCGCTCGGCTCCAGGCGCAACCGCAACAATTTCCCGTCGACGAATTCGGATACCGTCGAATTCTCGTCGAACGTTTTCCTTATTCGATCTACTTTCGGGAAATGCCCGAACGCATCTGGATCGCGGCTTTTGCTCACCGGTCGAGAAGGCCCGGATATTGGATCGGGCGGGAACCGGATTGAATTTCCCTCTCCTCCCCATGAGCAAAGCTTTCACCAAGGAATCCGACGACGCGCCGGACGAGCCGCCGGCCGCGCGGCCGCTCTCTGCGCTGCCGCCGGGGGCGAAGAATTACCTGACGGCAGACGGGGCCGAAGCGTTTCGCGAGGAGCTGCGTCGGTTGGGGGAGCAGCGCGCGCAGATGGTGAATTCCGCGGATGATCCGGAAGGCAAACGCCGCCTGCGCGCGGTCGATCAGCGGATGCTCGATCTCGAGAGCCTGCTGGCGACCGCGGAGATCGTGACGGCGAACAACTGCGCCGCCGACGAGGTTTGCTTCGGCTCGAGGGTGACGGTGCGCGAGGGGGATGGGACGGAGCACACGTACCGCATTGTCGGCGTGGACGAGGCGGATTTCGATCGCGGGTGGGTGAGCTGGATTTCCCCGATCGCGCGGGCGCTTCTCGGGGCTCGCCGTGGGGAGCGCGTCGCCTTTAGCTTTCCCTCCGGCGCCAAAGAACTCGAGATCGTCTCGATTGTCTCCTGAACGCCGCGCTCATTTCCATCTTACCGTGACTCTTTTCCTCCGCTGCACCCTCTGCGTCCTCGCCACCTCCATTCTCGCGCTCGGCGCCGAGCCGCCCAAGCCGATCTTCGAAGGTCCCGTGTTGACCAGCACTTCGGAGCTGCGTTTGGCCGATATCGATGTCTCCGTGAAAGGCGCGAAGGAGCTGTACCTGGTGGTTTCCGATGAAGGCGCGGACTCGTGCGATTGGTCCGACTGGCTCGAGCCGAAGCTCGTCATGGCGGACGGCTCGATGAAAAGCCTGACGGAGCTCGCGTGGAAAACGGCGGTCGCAGGACACGGAAAGGTCGCCATCGGGAAATCCTATGGCGGCACCGCGCTGAAGGTGGCGGAGCAGACGTTCAATGGCATCGGCACGCATGCGGCTTCGACGATCGTGTACGACTTGCCGGAGGGCGTGGAGCGTTTCAAAGCCCGGGTGGCCATCGACGACGGCGGCATGATTCGCGCGGGAAAACCCAGTGACGCGAAGGTGCGTTTCTACGTTTATACGGAGAAACCGGCTGCGCCGACGGCGGGCGAGCCTGGTCCGCCGCTCGTGCCCACGACGATGTTCACGGTTCCCGAAGGGCTGGAGGTCACGCTTTGGGCCACCTCGCCGATGCTCTTCAATCCGACCAACATCGACTTCGACGCGGAGGGCCGACTCTATGTAGCCGAGGGGGTGAACTACCGCGGCAAAGGTGGGCGGCGCAAGGAAGGGGATCGTATCGTCGTGCTGGAAGACACGACCGGCTCGGGCGTCGCGGACAAGAGCACTGTCTTCGTGCAGGATCCCAACCTCGCGGCGCCGCTCGGGGTGGCGGTGTTCGAGAACAAGGTCATCGTCTCGCAGCCGCCGGACATGCTGGTCTACACCGATGTGGACCGGAATGGCGTCTACGACCCGAAGGTCGATCGCCACGACGTGCTGCTGACGGGCTTCG
>JAQGON010000004.1 GCA_028293565.1 Verrucomicrobiota bacterium
GAGACGTTCAACGGGCTGCTGCGCCTTTCGGAGGAAGGCCAGGTCATGCGGGTGTTTTTCCTGCTGTCGGCCGCGCTGGTGTGCCTGCTCGGGACCGTGACTCTCGCCCGCCAGCCGGAGCCGCGCACGGAGTTCTACCACATCGTGCTCGTCGTCACGGCGGCGATGATGCTGCTGGCGCAGAGCAACCACTTCGTGATGCTGTTCGTCGCGCTCGAGACCGTGACGGTGGGGTTCTACATCCTCGTGAGTTATTTCCGGTCCAGCGCGCTCTCGCTCGAGGCCGGGCTGAAGTACCTCGTGATGGGGGCGCTGAGCTCGTCGATCCTCCTCTTCGGCATCGCGCTGCTTTACGGCGTCGCCGGGAATCCGATGCTTCCGGGGCATTCCCGCTCCGCGATGAACTTCGACGCGCTGGCGGGGTTTCTCGCGGCCAATCCCCATGACTTCCTGGCCGGGGTCGGCATCGTCCTCGTCCTCGCCGGCGTGGCGTTCAAGATCGGCGCGTTTCCGTTTCAGGTCTGGATCCCGGATGTCTACCAGGGCGCGCCGACTCCCGTGACGGCGTTTCTCGCCGTGGCCTCGAAGGCCGCGGGCTTCGTGGTCCTGCTCGTCCTGGTCCGCACCTTCGCCGCGTATGCCTGGCTGACCCTTCCGATCCTCACGCTGATGGCCGCCGCGACGCTGCTCTTCGGAAACATCGCCGCGCTGACGCAGCACAACGTGAAGCGGCTCATCGGCCTCTCCGGCGTTTCCCACGCAGGATTTCTCCTGATGGGCGTGGTGGCCGCGGCCGCGACGCCGCTCGGCTACGGCGCGATTTATTTTTATCTGTTCGCCTACCTGCTGGCTTCATTCGCGGTCTTCGGCGTGATGGCGCACGTCGGCGGGCAGGACGATGCCGACCAGGAACTGGCCCACTATGCGGGTCTGGCCAAGGAGCGTCCGTTTCTCGCGCTCGTGCTGGCGATCGGACTCGGCTCGCTCGCGGGAATTCCTCCGCTGGCGGGCTTCATGGGGAAGCTCTTCATCTTCATCGCCGCCTTCCAGACCGGCCATTACGGCCTGCTCCTGGTAGCGGTCGCCAGCGTGGTGATCTCGATCTACTATTATTTCGGATGGATCCGCGCCGCCTTTTTCCAGACCTGGAAGCAGCCCGCCGGCGACGGAACGCTACGCCTCCTGCGCGCCCCCGTGGGCGTGCTCGCCCGCGTGGCCCTCGGAATTCTCGCGGCAGGCACGGTCGTCCTCGGATTTTATCAGGGGCCGTTCGGCGGGTGGTTGAGATGGCGCTGACCGGAGGTCGCAGTTCGGAGTTCGCAGATCGCAGTTCAGATCGGCGCAGGCGTTCGCCGCTCGATTAAAATCGAACTGCGATCTGCGAACTCCGAACTGCGATTCCGATCAGCGCCAGCTGCCCTGGATGAAGACGTAGGATCCGCCGCGGCGCTCCCAGCGCGGGCCTTCCCAGCGGCCGTGGCCGCGCGGGGGGAGTTCCCAGCGTCCCTGGACCCATTCGTAACGATGACGGCGCCGGACCCAGTAGCCTTCGATCCACACATATTGCGGGCCCGGGGGTCCGATGCGGACCTCATGGCGCGGCGGGGGCGGAGCTTCGACGGCGATTTCGTCATCCTGATTGCGGTCGCGCCGATCATCGTAACCACGGCGGTCATCGTTGGCGCGGCGGTCGTCGCGCTGCTCGTAAACGACGCGGTCGCTGCGGTCCTGCATCGGCGCGGAGGGGACGCTCCAGTAGCCGTCCACCCACGTCTGGCTGCGGTCATCCCAGCGGCTTTCCACCCAGGCGGCGCTGGGCTGCGGCGGGCGGACCCACATGCCGGGCATCCAGACCCAGTCGCCATTGCGCCAGGTTTGATGACCGGCGACCCAGACATAGCCGGGGCCGGGCGAGACGGTGATGCGTTCCTCGACGCGGCGCGGCGGCGCGCGATGAATGACCACCGGCGGCGGCGGACCGATGCGCAGGCCGAGGTCGACGGAGACATGGGATTCCGCGCGGGCGCTCGCGCCCAACGCGAGCGCGCAGCAAACGGCGGGGAGGGTGAGGAGGGAGGTTTTCATGGGATGGGATTGGTTGACGAAACGACGCGGCGGCGGGCGGCGGACCAGGGCAGCCGTCAGGGCCGAGGGTGACAGACCGCGCCAAAAGACGTTTGTTTCCGGCCGGGAATCTGCCTCATTGGCCGCCGCCGCATGAAAGTCACCGGACTCGCCCTTGTCCCGCCGCCCAGCGCCTCCGACCTGCCCAAGGTCACGCCCGAGCTGCTGGCCTCGGTGCTCGCCCGCTATTCGCGGAGCAACGAGGGACTGGCGGCGATCCTGGGCAAGGTGGACATCGCCAACCCCGACGCGTCGATCGACCGGATCCTGAAGTTTGTCGATTACGGGCATGCCTCGATCGGCGGGCTGACGGGCGGCCTCGCGATCGCGCTCGACGGAGTCTCGATGTGGCTCGCGTGGAAAATTTTCGAGATCGCGACGATGGCCGACGGCCAGGAGTCGAGCACGCGCTACATCACGATGGACGCGGCGAATCTTCCGGCGCCGGCCGAGATCGGCATCCCCGAGGACCTCGTGGCGCGGTGGCAGGACGTGATGGGGGCGGCCTTCGCGGCGTATCATGCCGAGTACCTTCGCCTCGACCTGCTCGCGACGGCGAAGCCCGACCTGGTGCGGTTGCCGCCCGAGGCGAAGCCGGCGGTGGTGACGAGGCTGCGCAAGAATTACGCCCTCGACCGGGCCAGATATTTCATCCCGTTCGCCACGCGCACGAACCTGGGGCTCGTGCAGTCCTCCCGGATGTGGTCAATGACGGTGAAGCAGCTCGATTCGCTCCCGAATCCGGAGGCGCGCGCGGCGGCGAAACTGATCCGCGACGAGCTGCTCAAGCAGTCGCCGCGGCTCATGCGGCACAGCTTCGCGGAGAAATCCTACGAGGAGCAGGCCCGGCAGGAACTTTCGGCGAGCGTCAAACTCGGGCTCGAGCGGCTCTCGGCCGAGCCCCTCGACGATGAAGTCTGGGTCAAGATCGACCGCGAGACGCCGCCATGGCTGGCCGAGACGCAGCCGATCTCCGAGGCGCTGCGCCACCGGGCGAACCGTTACGGTCACCAGGGGCTCGCGACGCGGCGCGCGCGCGTGACGTTCGCCTGGAACAACCTCGCCCTCGCCGAACTGCGCGACCTCAACCGGCATCGCACCGGCCATCGTTTCACGCCGATGGTCCAGGGCGGCTTTTATCTCCCGCGGGAAATCGAGCATCGCAACCATGCCGTGCTGCTGCGCCAGCAGCTGGAGCTCACGCGCGAGCTGCTGCGGCGCGGCTCGCCGGCGTACGTCTATTCGCTGCTGCTCGGGGCGCAGACGCCCTTTGAGCACTCGACCCACGCGGACAAGTTCCTCTACGAGGCGGAGCTGAGGACCGGGATGGGGGCGCATTTCCGCTACGCGGAGCACCTGGGCGCGGCGCTCCGGGAATTTTTTCATCAGATGCCGGCGGCGCGCACCTGGGTGGTCGAGGGCACGGCAGAGCCGGAGTGAGCAGGCCGACGGGAAAACCGCGGGCGGCAAATGCTCGATTCCAGACATCGGCGGCGTGCGGAATTGGTTTGCTGCGAACAGCTAGTGCTGCGACACAGGTGAATCCCCCATGACATTGTCCGGCGCACCCCTCGCGGTTCCTGCGAGCGTTGGTTTCCCTGCTGAAAGTGACGCGTCTGTGTCGGCGAGTTGACCGCGGGAATCTGGCATGAGCACGTTTCGCGTCCTCCAGTTTAACATGCAGTTCGGGCAGATTTGGGACGAGACCTATCCCGATCGCGCGCCCATCCGGCTGGAGGCGACGCTCGACGAGATCCGGGCGCACGACGCCGACATCGTCCTCCTGCAGGAGGTCGAGAAGGCCCTGCCGGGAGGCGTCCAGCTCAAGCCCCCGCCGAACTACATGCGGCTGCACGCGGAGCTCCCGGGTTACGACAGCTGGTTTTCCTACCCGCGCGCCGATCCGCGCGAGCTGCCGTTCGGACTCGGGCTCGCGATTTTCTCGCGCGGACAGCTGCATGACCATTTCCGCATGGATCTGCCCTCGCCGCCGATCGAGTTCGAATTCTTCGGCAAGCGGACGACGCCGACGGACCGGCTCCTGATCGGAGCCTACACGACGATTCTGGGCCGGCAGGTGAAGGTCTTCAACACGCACCTCCTCGCGTTTTTCATGCTCGGGTCGAGCAGCACGGCGAACCCGTTTCAGCGCAACCTCGTCGCCGAGCAGCTGGCGGATTCGCACGGCCCGACGCTGTTGTCGGGCGATTTCAACGTGAGCCACCATGAGACCCTCGTGTCGCAGTTCGCCGAGGCGGGTTATGCGACGGTGCAGCAGACCGAGATCACCTGGCGTCGCCGGCCCTTCGTGCTCGACCACATATTCTTCAACTCCCAGCTCCGCTGCGTCGCGCATCGGGTCGTGCCGACACCCGCCTCCGACCATCACATCATCGTGGCGGATTTTGAGTTCACGAGGTGAGCTGAAGAACCGCAGAAGGGGATGGCCGCAAAAAAGCGCAAGGGCTCGGCGGCTCCGGATTGAGTCTCTCGTGCGCCTATGGGCGCGATGGCAGCTCCTTCGCAACCCCGGAGTCCTTGCGCATTTTGGCGGCCAACCTCGGCGCCGTCTGGTCGGGCGGGTTGACCTTCGCGCCTTCGCGTTTAGCTCGACGCGGTTTAAACGCAGAGACTGTTTCGCAGAAGGGGATGGCCGCAAAAAAGCACAAGGGCTCCGCGGTTCCGGATTGAGTCTCCCGTCGCCTATGGGCGCGCTGGCAGCTCCTTCGCAACCCCGGAGCCCTTGCGCTTTTTTGCGGCCAACCTCCGGTCGGCGCTCCGAAATTCAAGCGCGGCGGGCGCGTTCCTTTTCCTCTTCGCGTTCCTCCTCGAGGCGCGCTCGCTCGCTGGAAAGCTGCTGCTGCACTTTCTGGACTTCCTCCGGCTTCTGCGCGGCGTAGGCCTCGTTCAGCTGTTTCTTGAGGAAGATTTCGCGCTCGGCGATTTTCCCCTGATAAACCCGGTCAATCTCGGCCAGCCGCGCTTTCTTCTCCGCGGTCATCGGACGGCCTTTGTCGGGATCGGATTTGGCGAGCCGTTCCATCGCGAGTTCGTAGGCGCTTTTCATGGAGCCACGCTACTCGATCGCGGCGAGGAATCCACCGAAGAATTCACGCCCTGGCCCTAGGCGAACTGCAGGCCGAAGATGAGCGTCAGGACGACAACCGCAAAAGGCGGCCAGAAGCCGCGGCTCCATCCGCGCCACGCAGCGGCGTAACCCGCCAGCATCGAGGCCATCAGAGCGACGAGCGCAACCGATCCCATGCCCGGCAATCGAAACGACGCGGTGAACCACATGGCGGGAACCTGGAGGTTCAACCGGACTCCCGTGTCGACGACCCACAACACCAGAACCGCGGCGTGATTCGCCAGACTGCATCCGAGCGCGAATCCGGCCAGTCCGCTCAGCAGCGAAACCAGGCCGAGCAGGATCACGAGGGAGGAAACCGGAATCACCCACAGGTTGGCCAGCAGCGCTCCGGGAGTGAGCGTCTGGAAAAATTCGGCGCCGGTCACTGCGCTGACCAACGACGACGCGACGCCGATCGCCATCGCGGAAAGGACCGCTCTCCACGCCGCGTCGAGCAGGCGCCGGGGTCGTTTCCACGAAATCTTCGGCAGGTCGCGAAACAGCTCCGCCACCTGCAGCCAACGCTCGGCCAGCGGGAGTCCCAGCAGGAGCAGCGCGGCGACGATCCCGTAGCTCATCTGGAAACTCGCGCTGAAAAGATCGAGGGGTGCGGTGAGCAGCACCACCAGCGCCGAAGCGGTCAGGGCGGAAAGGGGATTGCGCGGCAGGCGCAGCACGAGGGCGACCTCGACGAATGCGACCATCACGTACGCGCGGACCGCGGACGGCGCGCAACCGGTGAGATCGACGTAAAGCCAAAGCGCCGAAAGCCCGAACGCGAGCACCGCCCAGCGCGGCAGGCGAAGCAGCGAGAGCATCGCGTGAAGTCCGATGCTGATCACGGCGATGTGCAGCCCGCTGATCGAAAAGACGTGCATCGTCCCGCTCTGCCGAAAGCGGAGAACCTGCTCCGGCGTGAGCTCGTGCTGCTGGCCGAGCAGCATGGCCCGCAGGATGCCGACGAGGGCGGGCCGTTTTTGGACGACGGCCTCGCCGAGGATGGCGGAGAGTTTTTCCAGGCCGCGGTTGCAGAACCTCCGATAGGCCGGGGGCGGTTCGACTTCGGCGAGAAGGCGCCCGCGCGTAAGGCGAAAATTGATTCCCGCGTTGGCCAGGTATCCGTCGAAGGTGCTGACTGGCGGATTGCGCGGCAGGGCGGCGATCACGCCGGTTGTTTCGACAATCGCCCCGCGGGCGGCGGCGGAGATTCCGCGGCGGGAAATGGCGGAAAAATAGACGCCCTGTCCGGCGAGTTCCTGAAGCGGACTTTCCGCGCGGAGGATCCGCCCGAGGCCGACGGACTTCCTTGGGTCCGCCTGGGGAAACAGGCGATCCACGCGCACCTGCACGCGCGCTTCGCGCGGCGGCAGCGCGTCCCACACCGCGAGTCGCTGCCGGTGCAGGGAGTGGCTCGCCGTCCCGGCGAGCGTCATGGACAAGACGATCGCGAAGGACCAGCAGCGCGGTCGTGCCAGCCGAATTGCGATGACGCTCCCTGCGGAAAAAATGGCCGCACCCGTCAGGAGCCATCCGATCGGCGCGAGATCGCGCGCCCGGCCCATCGCGAGCCCGGCCATGAACGGGAGAACCAGCCACAGCAGTGGCGCACGGTGTCCAAGGCTGCGGCTGACCATGCGCGTTGCTGTCGAACGAGCGGCCGCGAAGAAACCCGAAAATCAATCGATGCAATCGCCTGACGCAGAAAGTCGATCGACGGGCGGCTGTTCACGTCCTGTCGCGACCTTCCCTTCCAATTCAGGGTCATCCGAAATCGCGTCGCCAAGCTTTTCATTGCACGCGATTCGTGTTCATTCGGAAACCTCATGGCGGCTGCCGACCAGACCGATTTTTTTGCGGAGGAGGCCCGGTCTCCCAATGCAGACACCCCTGCGAAGCGCGCGCACCAGCCGCTCGCGGCGCGTATGCGTCCGCGCACGTTGGCCGAAGTCGTGGGCCAGGATCACCTGCTCAAGCCCGGGAGTCTGCTGCCGCGGCTCGTGACGCAGAACCGGTTTGGCTCGCTCCTCTTCTACGGGCCGCCGGGCTGCGGCAAGACGAGCATCGCGGAGGCGATCGCGAACGAGACGAAGAGCCGCTTTGTGCGGGTCAACGCCGTGATGTCGAACGTCGCCGAGCTGCGCGAGATCCTCGCCGCTGCGCGCCGGGTTCCCTCCGCGGGAACGATCCTGTTCATCGACGAGCTTCACCGCTTCAACAAATCGCAGCAGGACCTGCTGCTGCCCGACGTCGAGGAGGGAACGGTCCGGCTGATCGGCGCGACGACCCACAACCCCGGATTCTACGTCAACCCGCCGCTGCTCTCGCGCAGCCATCTGTTCCGGCTGGAACCGCTCGCGCCGGCGGCGGTGGCGGGCGTGCTGCGCGCGGCGCTGGCGGACGTCGAACGCGGGCTCGGCTCGCGGCGCGTGACGGCCGGGGACCGGATTCTCGCCGACCTCGCGGTGTTCTGCGACGGCGACCTGCGCCGGGCGCTGAACGCGCTCGAGGTCATCGTGCTCAGTCTGGCGGAAGGCGCGGCGATCACGCCGGCGGACCTCGAGGTGTTCGCGCGGGAGCGGAGGATCCGTTACGATGCGAACGAGGACGAGCACTACGACACCATCTCGGCATTCATCAAGAGCTGCCGCGGGAGCGATCCCGACGCGGCGATGTACTGGCTGGCCAAGATGCTGGCCGGCGGCGAAGACCCGCGCTTCGTCGCGCGGCGTCTCGTGATTCTGGCGAGCGAGGATGTCGGCCTCGCCGATCCGCAGGCCCTGCCGCTCGCGGTGGCGGCGCACCACGCGTGCGATTTCATCGGACTCCCCGAGGCGGAACTGACGCTGGCGCACGCCACGCTGTACATCGCGACGGCGCCGAAGAGCAACTCCGCGACCCTCGCCCTCGGCGAGGCGCACCGCTTGCTGAAGGAGTCGCCGGTCCAGCCGGTGCCGCTCCCGCTCCGCGACAAGAGCGGCGCGGCGAGCCGGCAGAACGAGCACGGCAAGGGCTACCGGTATTCCCACGATTACCCCGAGAATATTTCCGGGCAGGATTATCTCGAGAAGCCGCTCGCGCTTTACACGCCGAAGACCGCGGGATGGGAGGCGAAGATCGCCGAGCGGCTCGCCCGCTGGCGCGAGTTGAAGGAGTCGCTCCAGGCGCGGAAGGCGCGGGAGAAGGCGACCTAGCCCCTCGCATGCTCGTAGCAGCCGAGGTCACGAGGCTGGTCAAACCCCTGGCCGCCGGCCAACACCTGCGCAGGCGGAACCGCCGTTCCGCTTTGAGATTGAAGGCAACGGCGCGGTGTATGCTGATGGGTCCCGGTGGAGTCCTCCGATACCAGGCCAATATTCCAGCAAGCTTGGGTCACGCCGACCTATCCGGAGGTGCTTCTGCGGCTTCGTCAGGTCGCGAACGGCATCGAGTCGTGCGGGCCGTACCCGGGGCTGCGCTGGATCACCGAGACCGACGATCTCATCCACCGCGCGCGACCGCAGGACCTGGAGGACGCGGCCTGCGAGATTTCGGCGATCGACGGCGCCGAGGTGGGAAATTACGCGCGCGAACTCGTGGGTTCCTACCTTTCCTCGCAGCTCCTGCCGCTCGAGGATGGCGAGGGGCTCGAAGGCTATTGGTATTCGGCGGTCGGAGTCGTCGTCGTCGAACCCGGCCCGGCATCGTATCCGAGCATCCGCCTCACGCCCGAGGCGATGGCCGGGGTGCAGCAGGCCTTCCGCACCTATTTCGAGGGCCGCGGCGACATCGTCTGCGTCGTCTCGCCCGTCACGCTTCCGATCAGCTATCTCAAGCAGTCCGGGCCCGGCGTCTCGCGCCACATCCTGTACACCGCCGATATCCTCCAGAACAGCGAGAAGGGCATCAACGAGGGCCACGGCCCGCGCGTGTTCGCGCGCGCGATTTACGGGGTGCCGCCGCATTTCCCCCCGTCGACGGATGTGCGCGAGCTCGAGCGGGCGGGCGCGGCGCACGACCCGTGCCTGCCGGAGCACGCGCACGTCCTGCCGTTCCTGGTGTCGCTGACGCGCTTCGACGATCCCGGCGCGATCAAGTGGGCCAGCCGCCTCTTCCGCGACAGCAAGGACGCCGCGGAGGCCAAGGGGAAGCTGCTGCTCCAGATCGCGACCCAGATCTACGGGATCAACCCGGAAATCTTCGGCCAGCTGGAGATGGATCCGGACGCCTACTTTCTTTCGGGTGGCGCCTACGAGCAGGTGATCCGAAAAAAATAGGAGAACACGGGCATCCGGCCCTTTCGACTCAGGCAATCCGCAGCGAGAGATAGATCACGGCAAGCTGCCGCGGATCGATCGCGGTCTGGAGGAATCCGGCGTAGCGCAGCACTAGGTGGTTTTCTCCCGCGCGCAGCGGAAGGGCGCACACGATCCGCTCGCGCTGGTTGACGCGCTGGAAAACGTGGCGGTGAACCACGGTGCCGTTCAGCTCCACCGCGACGTCCTGCCGCTCGGCATACGTGAGCGCTTCGATCGCCAGGCGGGCCTGGCGCGGCGCCGGGGATTCGACGAGCAGCTCCGTCGCCGGCGCCTGTCCCCAATGGAAATTCGGCAGATAGGCTTCGGGCACCGGGCCCTCGTTCGGTCCCAGGCCCCCGACGATCCGATAACCGGAAAACGCGTCGTCGCGTCCGGCGTAGGTGGAGGCCGTCAGGTCTTCGGCCGACAGCCGCCGCAGCGGCGAACCCGTTTCCATGGGCATGACCGGAGCACCGATCCGGTCCATCAGCTGCCCGTGGCTGGACGCGAGTTTTTCCAGGTAAGGCAGCAGCGCCCGGATGATCCGGTGCGATTCCGTCGCCGCCGCCGTGAAGCGCAGCGGACCGCCGAGATAATCGAGCGGCGCGGTCCGGAGGTTTTCCGCGCGATGAAGGCTCGTCTCGAAAAACAGCTCGGGATTTTCCGCGAGCAGCTGGAAGCTCAGCCGGTAGTGCACGTCGAGGCCCTCGTGCGCGCGTCCGCGGCTCAGTTTCTGCAGCTCGGCCAACGCAATCCGCATCGCCTGCTGTCCCGGCGAGCGCAGGGAAAAATGCGCGAGCTGGAACGGCGCCGGCAGCAGCTGCTCCGGCAGCGCGCGATCGCCCCGGTAGATCGCGTGGCTCCCTTTGCCGGCCGCGGCGCCCGGGTCGGCGGCCAGCGCGGCGGGGACAATGATCTTCCGGGCGTTGCCCGGCTTGCAGTGTGTCAACCGCACGACGGGATTGGTCTCCGCGGGATTATCCCTCGGCGTGGGGTAATAGTTCAGCAAGGGCAGCGTCGCCGGCCCCGTCCCCGAAAAACCCGCGAGACATTTTTCCAGCGCGGGTCTTCCCGGGCCGGTCAGGAATTCGTCGGCATCGAGCGGAAAGATCCAGTCGGCGCCCCAGTCCGTCACCGCGAGCCGGGTGAGATGGTTGCTGCGCGCCTGCTGGAGGTTGCCCAGCGCGTCGTCGGTGAAGACCGTCAGCGGCAGACCCTCCGCCAGGAGCCGGCCGAGGATTTCGCGGGTGCCGTCCGTGCTGTCGTGGTCGAACACCAGATGATGATCCGTCCACGCGCGGGCGTGCCGCACGAAGGGCTCGATGACATCGGCTTCGTTTTTGACGATCGAAACGGCGACGAGCTTCATGGATCGGGAATCCTGAGCAAAAGCCGAGGGGACACGCAAAGGCGAACATCGGACGGGTTTCGAGAGGGGAAGGGAACTGCCGGACGTCCGGTGTCCGCCGTTGGCCGGCGGGCGATTGACAGCTCGCAGCCGCGGCGAGACGGTGGACCTTCGTCTTGTCATGAGTGTTTCCACCGCCAGCCCGTTTGACCCCGTTGACGCCGTCGTCGCCGACATCGCCGAGGGGAAACTCGTGGTCGTGACGGACGACGAGGGCCGGGAGAACGAAGGCGACCTGGTGATGGCCGGCTCGAAGGCCACTGCGGCCACGGTGAACATGATGATCCGGCATGCGCGCGGATTGATCTGCGTGCCGACGATCGCGGCGCAGCTGCGGCGCCTCAGCATCGGCCCGATGGTGCAGGAAAACCGCGAGTCGCAGAAGACGGCCTTCACGATTTCAGTCGACGCGGCCGAGGGGATCACGACGGGGATCAGCGCCGCGGACCGCGCGCGCACGATTGCCGTGCTGGCGGATCCGGAGTCGGCGCCCGACGCGCTGGTGCAGCCCGGCCATGTTTTTCCGCTGCGGGCGAAGGAAGGCGGCGTGCTCGAACGGGCGGGGCACACCGAGGCGGCGGTCGATCTCGCGAAGCTCGCCGGATTGCCGCCCACCGGCGTGATCTGCGAAATCCTCAACGAGGATGGCGCCGCGGCGCGGCTGCCGGAGCTGGTGGAATTCAAGCGGCGTTTCGGCCTCAGAATGGTCTCGATCGCCGCGCTGATCGAGTACCGTCACCAGCGCGAGCAGCTGGTGGAGCACGTGTGCACGCGGGATTTTCCCTCGGAGTACGGGGCGTTCACGCTGCAGGTCTTCCGGAGCCGGGTCGACGACCGGCATCATCTGGCGTTCACCATGGGGACGCTCGGGCCCGAACCGATCCTGGTGCGCGTGCACAGCGAGAACCTCCTGAGCGACGTGTTTCGCGCGAAGGGCATGGAGAGCCATCACTCGCTCACGGGCGCGCTGGACCGCGTCGCGCGGGAGGGCAGGGGTGTCGTGCTGTACATGGAGCAGCCGGACGGCGGGCGCGACTCGCTCCGCCGGCTGCTCGAGACGCCGGGGACCGCGCCGGCGCCGGTGAGTTTCCGCGATTACGGAATCGGCGCGCAGATCCTGGTCGCGCTCGGGCTCCGCAAAATCCGTCTGCTCACGCACTCTTCGCGGAGGGTCGTGGCGCTGGATGGCTACGGCCTGGAAATCGTCGAGCAGGTTCATCCGTGATTTGGTGGTTGCGGCGCGAATTCTTCCCGCTTCCTGTGTCCGACTTCTTTCCCATATGAGTCTTGCCGCTTCTCCGTCCCTGGCCGCCGATGGCCGCTCGTTCACCGTCGGCATTGTGGCGGCACGCTATAACTCGCTCATGGTCGAGACTCTGCTGGAACGGGTGGCCGGCGAGCTGGAGCGCTCCGGAGTGAGGGGAAAACGCCTGACGGTGATCCGCGTGCCGGGCTCGAGCGAACTTCCGGTCGCCGCCCAATGGGCCGCGCGCCGCCGCGGGATTGACGTGGTCATCGCGCTGGGCGTGCTGGTGCGGGGCGACACCATCCACTACGAGCTGATCGCCGATGCGGTCACGCACGGGCTGCAGCAGGTCGCGCTGGCGGCGGGCGTGCCGGTGATCAACGGCGTGATCGTCGCGGAAAACGCCGCGCAGGCGAAGGCCCGCTGCGGCGGACGGATCGATCGCGGCGCGGAGTTCGCGCGCGCGGCGCTGGCGATGGCCGCGCTGAAGAAAAGGATTTCCCGATGAGCAAAGCCCAGTTTGCCCAGCGACGCGATGGTCGTGTGGCCGCCCTGCAATACCTGTTCGCGTGGGGGATGAACCCGCCGAAAAACATCGCGGACGATCTCCGGGTTTTCTTCGAGAACATGGAGCATCCGCGCGAGTACTACGCGTTCGGCGAGGAGCTGATCCACGGCGTGATCGAGCATCAGCCGGGCATCGACGCGCAGATCAAGGGGCTCGCGCACAACTGGGAATTCGAGCGCATCGCCAAGATCGACCTCACGATCATGCGCCTGGCGATGTTCGAGATGCTTTTTCGCAAGGACATCCCGCCCGTCGTGTCGATCAACGAGGCGATCGATCTTTCGAAGCAGTTTTCCAACGCCGACGCCAAGCGGTTCATCAACGGCATCCTCGACCGGGTGAAGGACAACCTCGGCCGGGATGCGCGCAAGGCGGAATAGGACTTGATCGCGAAGGCGCGAAAGGCAGGAAACGCCGCAGCCGTCCCTTCCGCCCACCGGTTCTTCCCCGCTTCCGCGATTTTCCGCCATGTTTGGACTCTTCAAGAAATTCAAGGACGGGCTGGCGAAGACCGTTTCGGCGATCGCGGCCAGGACGACGGGACTTTTTGGCGGGCGACGGATCGACGCGGCCTCGCTCGGTGAACTGGAAGAGGCCCTCTATACGGCGGACTTCGGCGTCGAGACGACGGCCGAGATCCTCGCCGAAATCAAGCAGGCCTACGCCAAGGACAAGGAAATCGAGGGCCATGCGGCGGCGGAGATCGGCGCAGCGGTTCTCCGGCGGGTCCTCGCCGGCGCTGAGGGAGTGCTGGATCTGACGCCGGGAGAAAATCCGGCGGTCATCGCGATGATCGGCGTCAACGGCTCGGGCAAGACGACCACGTCCGCCAAGCTGGGGTGGAGGCTCAAGCAGGAGGGCCGCTCGGTGATCCTGGCGGCATGCGACACTTTTCGCGCCGCCGCGGTGGAGCAGCTGAAGACGTGGGCCGTGCGCCTCGACCTCGAGATCGTCGCAAGCCACACCGGCGCGGATTCGGCCGCGGTGGCGTTCGACGCGTGGCAGGCGGCGAAGGCGCGCGGACGCGATTTCCTGATCGTCGACACCGCGGGCCGGCTGCACACGAAGTCGAACCTGATGGAGGAACTCGCGAAGATCCGCCGCGTCCTGCAGAAAAACGACCCCTCCGCCCCGCAGCATCGCTGGCTGGTGGTCGACGGATCGCTCGGGAGCAACTCGATCGAGCAGGCCCGCGTCTTTCACCAGAGTTTCGGCCTGACGGGTCTCGTCGTCACCAAACTCGACGGCACGAGCCGCGGCGGCGCGATCGTGGGAATTTACCGGCAGCTGAAGATCCCGATCTATTTCGTCGGACTGGGCGAGCAGGCCGAGGACCTGCAGCCGTTCAACGTCGAGCACTACGCGAAAGCGGTGTTTGGCCTGGAGTGACGCCGGATCGGGTCCTCACGCCCGGTCAGTGGGTCGACGCCAGCGCGCTCCACCCTTCGGTCAGGGCGGAAACGCGCGGGCGCCGACGGCTCAAAAGAGGAGTCTCACGCCACCGGTCAGGTTTCGCCCGGGCAGGGGCGCGACGTCCTTCAGGAACGAGCTGTGCACGCGGGCTTCCTGGTTCGTGAGATTGGTCAGCCGGAGAAACAGCTCGAGGTTGGCGAGCCGCCCCGGAATCGTCCGGCTCACGCTCGCATTGAGCAGCGTGTAGCCGGCGGTCTCGGTCTCCTCGGGAGCGACGCGATCCTGCCGGAAAACGTGGCGGGCCTCGACGCCCAGGATCCAGCGTTCGTTCTCGTAGTGCAGGCCCACCGCCGTCCGCAGCGGCTCGATCCGCGGCAGCGGCTGATGATCGGTGGTCTGCTCGGCGTGAACGTAATCCGTCATCAGGTCGAGATGCAGGTGATAGCCGGTCCCTTCGACGAGGTGGAGCGTCAGCTCCGCCTCCCCGCCGTAAAAGAGCGCGTCCTTCGCGATGAACTGATAGATCGGAAGGTAGGAGGTGTCGGGCGGGACGGGATACGGCTCGAACGTGCCGGAGGCGTCGGCGAAGTAGAAGGACGCGTCGCGCTGCTCGAAGATGAAATTCTGGAACCGGTTCACGAAGCCGCCGACCGATCCCGTGATGAACCCCGCGCGTTTGCGCAGCACCACGTCGAGGCCGAGCGAGGATTCCTTGGACAGGCCGGTCGTGCCGATTTCATAGGCGTTGGTCCCGCCGTGCGGTCCGCTGGAAAAACTCTCCTGCGCCGAGGGGATGCGCTGGGAATAAGCCACGGAAACGCCGAGCGAGTAATCCTTCGCCAGGTAGTAAACCGCGCCCGTGGACAAGCTGACCCCGTGGTCGCGGCGGGTTTCCCCGGTGGCGGCCGAATAGCCCGGGTAGGACGGGAGGTCCGTGCGCACGTGGCCCAGCGCGATGCTCTGGGCCTCGTAACGCCCGCCGAACTGCAGCGTCAGCGACGGATCGACCTTGTACGACTCGAGAAAGAAGACGGCGTGGTTCAGCGTGAGCGAAGGCGGGGTGACGACCTCCTCTCCGATCGCGGAGAAATCGCTCCGCGACGTCTGGACTCCGACGGTGCCCGAGAGGTTGCCGAAATCCTGCTGGCTCAGCTCGATCCGCCCCTCGTACGCATGGTTGTGGAAGGTCGTGTTGGGGAGCCCCGTCGTCTCGTCGACCTCGGCATGGTTGTAGTCCGCGATGCCGAACCGGGCCCGCGCGCCCTTGAACGGCCCGAACGGCCGCGTGATCTCGGCGCGGAAGTCGGCGCGGCGCTGCTTCATGTCGATCTCGATCGGCTCGCCGGTCGGCACGCCGTAACGGGTCTCGTACTGGCTGACGGCCACTCCGACGGTGCCCGCCTTGCCGAAAAACGCCGTGCCCAGCGTGCCGCTCTTCGTCGAGATTGCGCTGTTGGCCAGCGTGCCCTTGTTTTCCGGATTCGAAGGGTCGGCATAACCGGGAATCGAGACGTCGTCGGTTTCGGTGCGCAGCGCGTTCAGCTGGAAGGCGACGTGCGAGTTGCCGGCGGTGAGGGCGAGCACGCCGGTGCGCTCGTTGGACGCGGTGTCGAAGCGCAGCTCGGTCCGGCCGGTGACCGGAGTGGCCGGCGCGGCCGACGGGATGCGGTTGTCGATGACGTTGACAACGCCGCCCACCGCGGAGCTGCCGTAGAGCAGCGTCGCCGGGCCGCGCAGCACCTCGATCCGCTCCACGAGCAGGGGCTCGACGCTGACGTTGTGGTCGGGGCTGACGTTCGAGGCGTCGAGCGAACCCACGCCATTGTCGAGCATCCGGACCCGGTCGCCGCCGAGGCCCCGGATCACGGGCCGGCTTGCGCCGGGGCCGTAGTACGTGGAGTTGACGCCGGGGGTCGCGGAGAGCGTTTCGCCGAGGGTCGGCGCGAGCTGGAGGCGGAGTTCGTTGCCGGCGAGGATCGAAGCGCCTTGGGCGAGATCGAACGCGGTCTTGGCGTCCGGTCCGCTGCTGACGACGAAGGCGTCGAGGCTGAGGATCTTCTCGTCCGGAAGCGGAGCCGGAGAAAGGGGCGCCGGCGCGGTTTGCGCTTTGGCGAGCAGGGCGGCGGAGAAAAGGAAAAGGGAGATTTTTTTAAATGAGTGCATGGCGAACCTGAGTTGAAGAACGAATCGAGGCGCACGGATCCCGTGCGCGGCAAAGCGCTGGCCCGGACGGGCGCAGCACTCGACAGTGTCTTGACTCAGCTTGCCGGCGGCCCCCGCTCCGGCGGATGCAGGTAGCGGGACGATGCCAGGAAAATCTCTCTGCTCCGCGGCTGGGCGACCAGATCCGCCGCGGCCGGCCCGGCCTCGGCCGCCACCACGTCGGGAACGGCCGATACGCCATGGGCGAACTGGACGACGGCGCATCCGTCGTCGGCACCGACGTCATCGTGGCCGTGCACGAACCGATGCAGCTCCGGGCTCGCCGTCAGCGCCGTCAGCAGCAGCACCAGCGCGATCCCGCCCACGGCCAGGAGACGCTGGAACGGAGGCCCGAAATTCAGATCGCGACGAGAGGTGAACACCGCGGCCAATGTCGCCGGTCTGTCGTCGCCGTCAAGCCGCACGTGGGAAAGCGGCGCCGGTCTCCGGGCCGGCTCGTCACTGCGGGGGAATTTTCTTCACCGGCTTTGCCGCCTGCCGGCGTTCGAACGCATCGGAGAACGCCAGCGCCGGGCCCCACCAGCCGCGACGACGCAGCAGGTCGGCCCAGCGCGCGGGCCGGATGAGGGAGACGAGGGCCATGAGCACGAGCCCGATGGCGAAAAACCGCAGCGTGAGCCACGCGACCTTTTCCCACGGACTGCCGCTCGCGAGGAGGATGCCCGCCACGATGACCAGGGGCAGCCAGAATTTCCAGCGGGTGAATTCGATCAGCCGGGCCCATGACCGGCCGCGGACGCGCGCCCCCGCCGCGGCGACCTCGACCTTGCCGGTCATTTCCTTTTCGAGCACGCGGCGCAGCGCGGCCGGCGGCTGCCGGAGGCGCCAGGCGGCGACGCAGCTGCCGGCGCAGATGATCCCGTGCACGAACGCCCATCCCCCCACCACCCACGGAAGCCCCGGGGCGGGGACGTGCAGGATCCGCGCGAGCCACAGCGCCGCCGAATCGTAGGCGCGGACCAGGTCGCCGCCGAGCATCAGGTACTCGAGGAAAAAACCCTGCAGCGAGGCCCAGACTCCGATCAGCATTCCGCCCAGCGCGACGGCCGGCGCGTTCCAGCCCAGCAGCTGCACCGTGGATCCGAAGAAAAAGCCCTGCATGAAAATCGCGAGCATCGGACGCAGGCGGTTGCCTCCGGGCGAGAGCGCCTTCAGTCCCGCGGAAATAAACGACACCCACATCACGCGGCCCGGCTGCGTCAGCCCGAAACCGGCAAAGACCATCATCGCTCCCTGCAGCGCCGACAGAAACGTGCTGCGGAACGGAATCCTGGCGGCGTGCAGCGCCGAGCCCACGCTCATCTCGATCGCGCCGCTGGCCCCGCCGAACAGTCCGATGCGCGTCCATTCGCCAAAATCCCCGCACGCGCGCTCGAGGCGTGCGAGCGCATCCGGGGCATCCGCCTCCACGCACAGGTCGAACCGCCGCCCGAGCCGTTGCTCGATCTCCGCGACGAGCTCCGCGCGGACGGCGATGATCACGATCCGGGGATGGTTCGCTTCGATCGCCGCCCGGAGAGGCATCAGGTCCTCGCCCTGCGATTCGAACCGCGCTAATTCGATTTTTCCGCCGCGCCCCTGCGGGCGGGCCGCGAGCTCGTCGAGGATCCTGGCCTTGCCAGAGCCCGGAGCTCCGGTGAGGCCGATCAGCAGGCCGGGACCATGCGGCTGCGTGGGGGAATCGGGTGACATCGGCGTGACGATTGCGGCGCTGGCCCGCGACACGGCAAGGTTTCTTTGGGGATTCGTGCTGGACGATGCCCGGGGGCGGAGGAAGCTCAGGGGATGGCGGGCATAAAAAGCGGAAATTCCGGTGCTTCGCGGAATATTTTTGAAACCCCCGCCGGTTCTGTGCGTCGAACGGGCGTGGGATTTATTGTTTCTTCGAAAGCAGGCCGGCCGCTCGCCGCCCTGATGACAATCTGCGCGATCCTGGGGGGAGCTGCATCGTTGCGGGCGGATCCGCACGCAGCCGCGGCCGAACCGGTGAAACAGGACACCCTGGTGTACAAGGACGGTGACCAGATCAAAGGGCGGCTGAAGGAGCGCTCGGCCACGGAGATCGTTTTTCTTTCGACGCGGTTCGGCCTCCTGCACGTCCCGGTGGCGGACGCCAAGGTCATCCTCGCAAACGGGGATGACGACACCATGGCCGAGGTGCGGGCCCGCCGGGAGGAGGCGGAGGGTCCGTTCACCTTCTGGTCGCTGCTTTCGCTCCGCGCGCTGACCTCGCAGGTGCGCAATTTTTTCGGGCCGTGGCACGGGCGTTTCGCCGTGTCGTCGCAGGTGGTCTCGGACACCACGGATCGCACCAACGACACGATCGAGGCGCACCTGCAGCGGAAATGGAAAAAGGACACCATCCAGATCAACGGCCGGTATGATTACAGCGAAACGAACGGGCTGGTGACGACGGACATCGTCAAGGGCGACGCCTCGTGGCGTCATGATTTCCAATCGCGCCTCTTTGCCAGCTACACGCCGTCGGCCGAGATGAACCGGGCGTTCAGCTTCAACGGACTTCCGGCCGACTACGTCCTCGTGCAGCAGGAGCTCGGCGTCGGCGTCAATGTCTTCACCTCGCCGAAGCGCAACCTGCGCGTGGGCATGGCGGAAAACGTCTTCGACCTCTGGCAGATCGTCCCGCCCGAATCGCACAACTCGAAGACCGCCGAATCCGTCTTTCTCGAAGCCGACTGGAAGCTGCCCTGGGCCATGACGCTGACCGAGCGCGGCGTGTGGTACTATTCCATCAACACCGGCCGGGACGGCTGGGAAAACAAGATCGAGCTGGACAAGAAGCTCACCGAGACCTTCACCGTCGGAATCCGCCACGAGGTGCGTTACAACAACCCCGGCGTGCGCGTGCAGGACTACACCCTCCTGAAGCTCCTCATCGGAATCGATTTTTGAATCGAGGTAGCACGGGTCTCCGACCCGTGAAGGTGGACACGAGCTAACGGGTGTGCTCGACGTTCTCCGTTGGCAGAGTCCGCCCACACGGGTCGGAGATCCGTGCTACCTGCTCGGGCGGGCCTTGAGCCAGAACATGCCGGCGCCGATTTTTCGGACGGACTGGATGCGGACGTTGCTCAGGGCCTTGGACGAGTGATTGCCTTCGGTGTCGAACAGCGAGGGTTCGCCGATGCGGCCGTCGGCCACCGGCGTGAGCAGGAGGCTGATCTCATCGATCAGGCCGGCGGCGAGGAACGCACCGGTCGTCTTGCCGCCGCCCTCGACCAGCAAACGCTTCACCCCGAATTTTTCGCCGAGGCGGCGCACGACCGCGGCAAGATTAATTTCGCCGTCGCGCCGCCCGGCCACCACATACGAAATCTCCTTGTCACGCAGGTAGGAAAGGTACGCCGCAGGCGCGGCCTCGGTGAGGACGATGACGAGGGCATCGCCTTCGACTTCGTTTTTCTTCCACGCGAGCTTGCCCGCCGAATCAAGGACGACCGCCAGCCGCCTGGCGCTGCGCGGCGCGATCCAGTCGCCCTTCTCGACGCGCACGCTGCGCCGGCCCGCGGGACGCCGCCAGCGGCCGTTCGCGAACTCCTCCATCGTGACCCGGCCGCAGAGCCAGGCCTGCGCCCGGTAGGTGTCGGCAGTGCGGTCGTATTCCTCGTGGGCGGCATCGGGAATATTCCACCGATCCGTGCGCAAACGTCCGTCGATCGACGGCATCATGTGACAAATGACGTAGGGCTTCATGGTGAAGCTGCCCGACCAGCGAGGACACGAGCAGTTCCACGCGCGACCAAGAATGTGGCGCCGCGCCAAGAGCCGGCTCGGCGCCATTCGGATCTTCTTCCGCGAGAGCGCGGCTCACGCTTCGCTTTTCAGGACATAGACCATTCCCTTTTCGGAGCCGATCGCGAGGAGGGTGTCGTCGGGTGACCAGGCGAGCTTCGTGGCGGCGGACGGCATTTTCACCGTGGCGCGCAGGGGCTGCTTTCGCTCCGGGCTCCACAGCTGGACCACGCCGTCGACGGCGGCGGTCGCGAGCAGGCCGTGCCGGTGCTGAAACGACACCGCGCAAATCTTCGCGTCGTGCGGCAGCATGTTGGGATCGCGGCCCTCCGGTCCTGCTCCCGCACAATCCCACACGCAGCAATCCTTGCCCCCGCCCGTCGCGAGCCAGCGGCTGCCGTGGTCGAAGGACAGTTCCTTTACCTTGCCCTCATAGCCGCTCATCTGAAGTTCGGCGTCTTCCGCCGGAATCCAGAGATGCACGGACGGATCCTGGTTGCCCGAGACGAGCCACCGGCTGTCGGGAGACCAGACGAGGGCCTGGATGCCGTTCGCATAGGCGAATTCCTTCTGGAGCAGAAAATCATCGGCATCCCACAGGCACACTCCGCCGAAATAGGAAACCG
The DNA here is from genome assembly GCA_028293565.1 of Verrucomicrobiota bacterium. Taxonomy (GTDB): domain Bacteria; phylum Verrucomicrobiota; class Verrucomicrobiia; order Opitutales; family Opitutaceae; genus Opi-474. The sequence goes on from JAQGON010000004.1 coordinate 20,766, forward strand.
CCACGCATCCTCCGGCCGGCTGGGGGGCGAGGGCCGAAATCGTCTTGGGCGCGGGCTTGAACGTGTGGACCACGGTGCCGTCGGCGCGCAGGGCGACGAGGGTTTTGCCGGCGGCGGCGAAGAGCATCGTGGCGCTCGTCCAGCCCAGATGTTCGACCCAGGCGGATCCGAGTTCCGCGGACGCCACGTGCTGGCCGGCGCCGGGGTCCCAGAATTTCACTTCGCCGTCCTGCCCGCCGCTGGCCAGGAGGCTGGGCGAACTTTCGCCCTGCGGCTTCCAGGCGAGGCAATTCGTGCCGCCCGCGTGCCCTGCCAGGTCGGGCTGCCGCGCTCCGTCTGACCGCGCGAAAAGCGCGACCGGACCGCTCGCCGAGGCGGCCGCCAGAAGGTCGCCGCGTGGCGACCAGGCGAGGTCGATCACGTAATCGTCGAGGGCGCCCGCCCAGTGTTTCGTCAGCTGCATCGGAGGAAAGTAGCGAGCAGCGGGTTGGGCGTGGCGAGGAGAAAGGTGGAACGCATCGTCGCAGACCTTGAGCTTGTCGAACGTTCAGGGTCCGAGACAACGCGTTCCACCGATTTTCGCTGCTAGCTGCCGTTTTTTTTTCGTCGCTCCGCCCTGGCGCGGCTCGCAGCCTTTATCCGCCCCGGTGAAACGTTTTTTTCTCATTTCCGTCCTGGTGCTCACGGCGGCGAGTGCGGCGCTCTACTGGACGCGGCCGGAAAACCGGGGCACGGCCACGGTGCTTTACTGGATGACCCAGAACGATCCGGTGAAGCGCGAGACCGTAGCGCTGTTCCGCCAGTGGCTGGTCGACCAGGGCCTGCCGCCGGTCGACGTGATCATCGACCATTCCAACCAGGACGTGACGAAGAAACTGGTCCAGGGCGTTTCCGGAGTCGGCGGCGACTTGATCGACCTCTATTTCTGCGAGCTGGAAACCATGCAGTCGACCGGGATGCTCGCGGATCTGACCGACGAGGCGCCGGCGGCGGGATACGCCGCGAGCACGACTTATCCGGCCATCGTCAGCGATTTCACCGTGCAGGGGAGGCAGTATGGCTACCCCCGGAACGTCGACATGACGATGTGCTGGGTGAACCGCGACACGTTCGCGCGCTTCGCGCAGCCCGAGCCGCCGCGGCAATGGAGCTGGGATGAATTCGAGGAGCGGGGCCGGCGCTTCGTCGCCGCGGCGAATCCGCCGGGCACGCGCCAGCGGATCTATTATCTCAACCGCGTCTGGCCGCCGGTGCTGCGGCGCGGGCTCGGCCTGACGACTTTCAACGAGACCGGGACGCGCTGCACGCTGGATGATCCGCGGAATGCGGAAGTCTTCCGGCGCGTCAGGCGGTGGACGGTGGACGAGCATTTGCTTCCGACGGTGGCGGACCAGGCGTCGATGCTTGCCGACGGCACGGCGTACGACAGCTCGTTCGGGCTGTTTGCCGCGGGGCGTTTCGCGATGATTTACGAGGGGCTGTGGGCGCTCATCCGGCTGCGTCCGCTGGGCGAATTCAAGCTCGGCGCGGTCGAGCCGTTCACCGGCGGTTTCAAAAACATGGAGATCGCGAGCGGCGCGGTGGCGGTTTACGCCGGATCGAAGCATCCCGGAGCCGCGCGGCAGTTCATCCGGTTTCTGGCGAGCGAACCATTCAACCTGCTCGTGGCCCGCAGCGGCGACTCGATGCCGCCGCTGCCGGAATTCGGCCGGCACGAGGCGTTTCTCCATCCGCCCGGATTCGAGGGAGACTGGGAGACGAAGGCCGCGTTCGCGCGCGCGGGAACGACGATCGGGCTGGCGCAGAGCAAGAGTCCGTTCGTGCTGCCGAGCGTCGTGCTCAAGATCGACACCGACATGCTGCAGACGGTGATCGCCGGGCGGCTTTCGCCCGAGGACGCGGCGAAGGAGGAGGCGGAGCGGATCAACGGCGAGATCGCGCTCACGATCAGCCAGGACGCGGCGCTGCGGCGGGAATACGAGCGGCGCCTCGAAGTCCAGCGCCGGATCGAGGCGCGCCGCGCGGCGGGCGAGGGCGTGCCGGCGGCGTGGATCCGCGATCCGTTCCATCTGGCCTATTACCGGGCCCAGGGCTGGCTGGAAAAAACGGAGGGCGCGCCGTGAGCGCGGGGCGTCCCGTGCGCCGCTGGCTGACGGGCGTCGGTTTCCTGCTGCCGAACATCGCGGGATTCTGCGCGTTCACGCTCGCGCCGCTGGTGATGAGCTTCGCGCTCGCGTTCTCCAACTGGGACATCCTTCGCCACAATCTTTTCCGGAAGGACGCGATCCGGTTCGTCGGCCTCGGAAATTTCAGCCGGCTTTTTTCCGACCTGCAGTTCTGGCGCGACCTCGGCAACACCCTTTTCTTCCTGCTCGGGCTGCCCTTTGCGATCGCGGGGAGCCTCGCCGCCGCGCTCCTGCTGGCGCAGGTGAACCGGCGCCGGGTCTCGACCGGCTCCGCCCTGGTCGTGGCGACAGTCGTGCTGGTCTTCAGCGGGCTGGTCCTGCTCTCGGGGGGGATGGCGCAGCGCGGGGTGGTCTTTCTTTTCGGGACGATGGCCGCGGCCGTGCTGGTTTCCGGCGTGCTCACGGGCGGCACGCTTTATCGCACGCTGTTCTACATCCCGCATTTCACGGCGGGGGTCGCGACCTTCGTGCTTTGGAAAAAACTCTACAATCCGCACACGGGCCCGATCAACGCGGCGCTGCGTCCGCTGCTCGACGGGTTTTCCTCGGCCGTGTGCGCGTGGCCCGGATTCTTCGCGCTCGGCGTGCCCGCGCTGGCTGGGTGCGCGATGGTGCTGCTCGCCCTCGTGCAGGTGCGACGGCTGCGCCGTCGCTGGGACGATGGCGAGGCGGGCGCGGCGGCCGTCGCGGCCGGCATCCTCGCGCTGGCCGGGCCGGCGATGGTTTTCCTTCACTGGCATGGGATGGGGACGGGGATCGCGGGAGGACTCGCCGGCACCGTCGGGGTCGCATTGTTCGGGGCGATTGTCCGCCGGCCCCGGCGGTGGGGGCCGATTCCGACGAATGACGCCGGCCTCGGTTCCGAGCTGAGCCTCGCGCTGATCGGCGTTCCGCTGCTCCTGCTGCTGGCGGGGGCGATCCGCGCCGGGCCGACGCTGCCCGCGATCGCGGCGTTGGGAATCGATCCTCCGGACTGGCTCGGCGATTATGCCTGGGCCAAGCCCGCGCTGATGCTGATGGCGCTCTGGGCGGCGATCGGCTCGAACAGCATGATCCTTTTTCTCGCTGGGCTGAGCAACATTCCGCCGGAGCTCTACGAGGCCGCGGACATGGATGGCGCTTCCGCGGGACAGCGTTTCTGGAACATCACGTGGCCGCAGCTGGCGCCGGTCACCTTCTTCATCGCGGTCATGGGCGTCATCAATGGACTCCAGGGCGGATTCGAAATGGCGCGGACGATGACGCTGGGCGGACCGGCCGGGTCCACGACGACGCTGAGTTATTTCATCTTCACGGAGGGATTCGAGATCGGCCGGCTCGGCTATGCGTCGGCGGTGGCGTGGGTGATGTTCGCCCTCGTGCTGGTTTTCACGCTCCTGAATTTCCGCTTTGGAAACCGCGATGCGAACGACTGAATCCAATCCTTCTCCATCGACCGCCCGCGGGCTAGGCCTGCATGTGCTGCTGACGCTGCTCGGCCTGGCGATGGCGGCGCCCTTCCTCTGGATGATCCTCGCGAGCCTGAAGACGGCGCCGGAGGCGGGCGACCCGGCGTGGCTCCCGCGCCAGGCGCAGTGGGGCAATTATCCCGAGGTGTTCCGGGTGATTCCCTTCCTGCGCTTTGCCGCCAACAGCCTCGTCGTCGCCGGCTGGGTGACGCTGCTGCAGGTCCTCACGAGCGCGCTGGCGGCCTTCAGTTTTTCGCGGCTCGAATGGCCCGGCCGCGACCGCGTGTTTTTTCTCTATCTCGCGACGATGATGCTGCCGGGCATCGTGATGCTGATTCCGAACTACGAGATCATGGTCCGCTGGGGACTGATGGACACGTTCCTCGGCCTGGTGCTGCCCTCGGCGTTCAGCGCGTTCGGCACCTTTCTGCTGCGCCAGTTTATGCTCGGGATCCCGCGCGCGCTCGACGAGGCCGCGGAGATGGATGGGGCGAGCAAGTGGCGGATCTTTTGGGACGTGATCCTGCCGCTGAGCCGGCCCGGACTGGTGACGCTCGCGATCTTCACGTTCATGGGCAACTATCACAGCTTCTTCTGGCCGTTCGTGATGATGAAGACGGTCGACAACTACACCCTGCCGGTCGGTCTGCTTTTCTTCGACTCCGAGCACGGCCAGGTCACGCACCTCCTGATGGCGGCGGTGACGATGTCGGTCCTGCCGTTGATCGTAATCTTTGTCTTCCTCCAGCGTCAGCTGATCCGGGGCATCCAGATCGGCGCCGTCAAAGGGTGACCGAAAACCCGATCATTTTGAACAGAAGTTAACGGAGGCAACGAAGCGCCATTCGTCGAAAACGCGAGGGTTGCAGGCAGCACATGATGTTCGGTTTGGTTTCCGAACCCTTTCCCAAATCAGCCTCGGCGTGCAACCCGGACTCCACGAAGGGACGGCGCGTCGTTGCCTTTGTTCTCTTCTGTTCAAAATGAATTCGGATCCTGTTTTTAGGTACAGGTGGCGCGAAGTTTCGTTGTGGCAGCGTCAAAAATGAATCTGAACCGGCATCAATGCACCCACTCTACACCCAGGCCGATCTGGCCAGCGGGGAAATCATTGCTGCCGGAATCGAGGTCCATCGGGACAAAGGTCCGGGATTGATGGAATCAATCTATGAGCGATGCCTCGTACACGAACTCGCCCTGCGGGGATTTGCCACGGCGAGCCAAAAAATCGTCCAGATCCGCTACAAGGATTTGATTTTCGATGAACCTCTCCGCTTCGACGTCCTGGTCGAGGATTGCCTTCTGGTTGAGACGAAATCGGTGGAGCGGATTCTTCCCATCCATAAGGCGCAGCTTTTAAGCTACATGAGGCTGCTCAACATTCCCGTGGGATTGCTCCTCAATTTCCACGAAGTCGTTCTCAAGAACGGCATCTCGCGTCTGATCTTGCCCCGCGCAAATTTACCCTGAAGGACCTTTGCCATCGTCACCTCGCTGGCCCCGTCGCCTTCCGTTCAGACGGGTTTTCCGGATCGACGGGGCTTTTGCCGGACCACCGCCTTGACGAGCGGTGAATAGGTTTCGGGCCGGCGGTCGTTGAGCATGTCGGTCTTCCACACCCAGTCGTCGGCGCGGGTGAACCAGTGCGCGACGCGCGGCGCGGCCAGGTCGATCGTCGCCAGGGCGATTCCAGGATGGCGCCCGGCGTCGGCGATGATCGTCGCATCCGGCCCCACGATGCTGCTGCGCCCGATCAGCATCCCGGGCCGCCAGGCATTTTCCGGCGGACAGCCGTAGCACACCGGCACGAAATGGATGCCGTTGTGCACCGCCGGACTCCGCAGCAGGACATCCATGAAGCCGTCGCCCCAGCCGCTCATCACATGCGGCCAAAAAATAATCTCCGCGCCGTTCAGCGTGAGGCATCGCGCGCTCTCGGGGAAGGACGTGTCATGGCAGATCTGGACCCCGATCCGCGTCCCCGCCACTTCGAACACCGGCCACTCGTCGCCGGGCACGGTGCCGTAATCGCGCTCGTTTTCGATGCAGTGAACCTTGTGGTAGCGGCCGACCACCCGTCCCTTCCGGTCGAAAATGACCGCGATGTTCCGCACCTGCCCTTCGATGAGAGCGAGGATCGGCGCGACGATCGCCATCCGGTGACGCCGCGCGATCGGCGCAAGGCGCCTCACCGTCTCGGCCAGGGCGCGGCGAACGAGCGCCGGGGCGTTTCTCCGCGTGAGCCTGGTTCCAACGACGTTGAAGGTCTCGCCGACGCACGCGATGTCGGCGCCGCGTTTGCCGGCGGCGTTCAGCCAGGTTTCGGCGAGCGCAAAATTCGCGCGCTGCCGCTGGGCGTTGCTGCGTCCGGGAGCCGTCGACGGCAACTGGACGGCGGCGATGGTGAGCGGGCGTTTCATTCGCGTGGGCCTTCGGCGTGCTCGAGCAGTTCCAGGCCATGGTCGTCGCGGCAGATGAGAAAACGCCCGGGCGCGAGCGCCAGCATCCGGCGCACCGGCCGGCGGATTCGCCCGCGGGGTTTCCAGGCCTGATCGAGAGAAAGGACATCGGTGCGCGTCGCCACGGTCAGCCGGCCATCGGACTCCTGCGCCACGCCCACGACGGGACCGCCCGCGTGCCAGCTCCGCAGCACGCGCCCGTCGGCCAGGTCGACCGCGGTCACGAAGGCGTCGGCGCCCGCGGTCAGCGCCACGGGCCGGCCGTCGATCAAGCCGAGGCTGCAGGCATTGAGGCTCATTCCGCCCTCGAGCTTCCAGAGCCAGTCTTTTTTCGCCGCCGACAGGACTCCGCAGCCGAGCTCCGTCGCCGAAAACAATGCGCCCTCCGGCGCGCCCGGGACACTCACCCATTCATACGCGAGCGAACGGCCGTTGAGGAATGGAATCACCCGGCGCAGCGCGCGAAACATCGGCTGCATGAATCCGCCGAAGCTGTGGCGGACGCCGCTCGGTCGTTCGCCGGGCGTTCCCTCATAGTATTGGATGCCATGATTCCAGCCGCAGCGCACATAGAGGTCGCCCGCTCCGGGTTTGCCGGGCGGCGTGACGAGAATGTCGAAATTCCACGGACCGTCCGAGAAGCTGTGGCCGGCGATGCCTCCGTCGGCATCCAGAAACACCATGATGCCATAGCCGCCCACCGCGAGGGCGCCGCGTCCATCCGCGCCGCGATGCCAGACGGCGAGGCAATGGATCGCGTTGAACCAGCCCATCAGGCAGTCCTTCCTTCCGCGAAACTCCTCGGCGAGCTTCAGGATTTTCCGCGGCGTCCCGTCGGCGTTGAACAAATGGAGCTCTCCGCCCAGCAGTCCGACGCAGAGCACGGGCGGACCCTGGCGATCGAGCGGCTGGGCGGAAACATGCGTCACCGGCACCGCGAGCGTCCGGCGCCAGAGCTCGCGGCCCTGGTCGTCCAGCGCCACCAGCTCGTTCACGGAATTCACCGTGATGATTTCGCTGCGGCCATCGCCATCCAGGTCGGCGGCGATCCAGTGCTGGAGCTCGGGCGCGATGAGACGATCGCTCAACACTTCCAGCCGGTGAAGCACGAAGGGACGGCCGTCGGGAGGACCCGGGATGCGCAGATGGAGCGAACGCGCCTTTTCGTTCACGGAAGCGACGCGCGCCTCGAGGCGGTTTTCGGCGTCGCGGTACCGCTTGTAACGGCGATCCGGCGCGGGATTCACCGGACATGAGCGCCGCCCGCCGGCCGCCCTCTCGACCTCGACCTTGATTCCCGGCGGCAGCGGATTGAACGTGCGCAGCGACGGGTCGTCGATGCAGTCGCCGAGGATGTTGAGGGCTGTCACCGCCCGCGGTTCCGGGAAGACGAGGGAGAGGTCGTAATGCGGCGCCTTGGGCCATTGCGTCCAGATCTCGCGCGAGTAGCCGTCGGGCATGACGGGATCGAGCAGCTGGTCGGGCGATACGTCGACCGGCATGGGATCCGCCGTCACGCACACCTCCCGCACGCGTTCCGGAATGCGGGTGCCGCTGTCAAACGTCCAGGCGCTGAGCCAGCCCTCATCGGGAACGGAATTTTTCGGAACTGCGGCGGCGGGCTCGGGAGGGTTGAGCGAGGTCAGCCAGGCCGAGATGGCTTTCGCGAACTGCGCGCCGAGCTTGGGCTCGAACGGCAGGGTCAGCGAATCGGCGAGCGTAAGCCCGCGGGTGTCGTTCTCCACCGTGATCGCGATGCGGGCCCCGACCGACTCGGCGGAATCTTTTTTCACCGTCAGCCGCGCCTGGGCCAGGTCGAAGCGGAGACTGACGGGAATGTTGCTGTGGATCTCGCAGGCGATGCCCGCGAGTTTGACTTCCGTCGCTCCGGCGAACGTGAGCACGCCGGCCTCGACCCAGGCGCTGGCCGCGATCGCGCTGTGGCCGGGCATCCACGTCGCGTCCCCCGCGAGCGCGACCGCGCACCACGCCCACGGCGCGGCCGCCCGCATCACGACGGCGCTGCGCGGAGTCAGCTGCCGGAGATCGATCAGCTCCGGGTCGGACTGCGTCCGGACGCGGAAGAGATTTTGAAACGTGGTTTCATCCCCGGCGCGGCAGGTACCTGCCCATCGTTGCCGGAGCACATAGGGCGCGCAGCCTCCCTGATCGAACTCCTCGTCACACGTCGAGGGCAGGCTGGCTCCGGCGACGAGCGTGAACCGGTGCCGGCCCTGGTCGCTCCGCCAGCGGCGTCCCTCGAGTTTCGCGAAGCCGGGAGTGCGCCAGGTGCACGCCGCCGAATAGGCTCCGTCCTCCTCGAAGACCACGCGGTCGATGACGACGAAGCAGCCCTCGCCGCTCTTCGACCAGAACACGTGGCGCGTCCAGGTCGTGTGATGGTACCCGGAGAGGCGCGTCGCCGTCAGGCCGATGTCGGGAAAATCGGCGACCGCGATCCGCTCGGCGATCGGCGGCATCCGCGTGTCGTTGCGTCCGTCGCTGATGAAGAGGCCGTTCTTGTCGTGGTACGAATGCCGCGACGTGTTCTGGACGAGAAAGACATGTCCCGACTGGAAAAACCGCACGATCGCATTCGCCGCCTGCATGTGGCCCTGCCAGCGGAACCCGCCCTGGTAGCCCTGGATCATCAGGTAGGCGTCCGCCGGGCCGTAGCCGCCGCGAAGGACGATCTTGTCGAATCCCCGCGACTGCGGCAGCCGGTTCACTCCGATGCTTTCGGGCAGCTGCCAGGTCTCGGGGGCGTTCACCATGTGGCCCGAATACTCGATGTGTTCCGGCGGCTGGTTGCCGATCGCCAGCTGGTGATCCGTGACGGGCAGGCATTCGACCTGGCCGCCCGGGTCCGGAGCGACTGGAGCGAGTTCCGGGCCGGTGTCGAATTTCTGCAGGAAAACCGGGACGAAGTGCAGGAACGAATAGCGCTGCGGCACCGCGAGGTTGGGCAGCTGGTGCAGAATCCATTTCAGTTTTCCATCGCCGTAATAGAACGCGCTCGCCGCCGTCTGGATCGTCGCCTCCTGCTGCAGGTACATGCCCTGGCTCTCGCCGTAGCCGCCCTGTCCTGCGCCGGAGCCATGATTGTCGTGGAGCGCGAGGCAGCGCTCGGCGACGCACCGCGCATTGCCGCTCGTGAAGAACGCGTGCCGTTCCTGGCCGAGCGCGTACCGGAACACCGTCGCGATGTTGTTCAGGGAGCTCTCGTCGTCCTGGTCGCAGATCCGCGCCGCCGCCAGGGCGTCGAGAAACGTGCAGCACTCGGCAATCCAGCGGTCGCACAGCGCGCGCAGCGCGGGGGTCGGCTTGGCCTGCGACCGGAGATATCGCGCCACGAGCAGAAATTCATACGTTCCTTTCCCCTGATGCCGATGCCCGAGCGGCGGCGCGCCCAGCCGCATGCGCCACCACTCGTCCTGGTTGTGCAGCGCGGTCAGCATGAGGAGACGATCGGTGCGCTCGATCTCCTCGTCCTTCAAAAAACCTCCGGCAATCAAAAGCGGCACCGCGCGCATGAACCGCTCGGCGAGGTAGTGCCAGTCGCCGTAGCCATTTTCCATTCGCTCGTTCAGCGCCAGCAGCTGGTCGCGGGCCACGTGGGCATGGCGGACGTCGCCGGTCCAGGACCACATCAGCGTGTGGGCGCCGATCAGGCGGATGGGTTCCGTGATGAACATCAGCCCGCGGGCGCGCGACGCCTGCAGCGCGGCGGAATCGGCCAGCGACGTGTACGGCCAATCCGCGAGCTGCGCGGCGAGCCCGGGGTCGATCTCCACGTCGAGCATCCAGGGAAGCGTCGCCGACGCATCGGTCTTCGCCAGGGCGGCGACCAGGCGCTCCGCGGCGCGCTCGACACCGCGCAGCGAACCCCCGCCGACCAGCACGAGGTTCGCGCCGGTGCCGTAGGGATTCACGATCGTGCGCAGGTCGAAGCCATCCCCGCCGGGATAAGTGGCATCGGTCGAGCAGAGAAAATCGGCGTACAACGGCTGCAGCACACAATTCGTGTTCAAGCTGCCGAGCGCGACGAGCGGACGCTGGCGGTACGAGTCCGGCAGCGGCGTGCTGCGCTCCGGAATCAGCGCGGTGTCCGCGATGCATTCGGGCTCGGACCCGCTTTGCTGCCCGATCGCCGCGGCGATTTGCCCGGCCAATGCGCGATAACGCGCGTCGGACGCGGGATAGATGATCGCCGCTTTCGCGGAGCCGCCCAGGCCCAGGGCGGTCGCGCGTCGCAGGCTGCGGGGGAGGACGTCGACGGCGGGATCGCGTGGGGTCAGCATGAACGCGGTGGGGGGACCGCGAGATAAGGGCTGACCCCGCCTGCGGGCAAGCTTGCAACCCGGCGCTACGCCAGGCACGCCTTGAAGGCCTCGGTCAGCGCGGCGCGGTCGAGCTTCCGGCCGATGAACACGAGCGTGTTGGTGCGCGGCTCGCCGCCCCATTCGCGGTCGAACTTCGCGTCGAAGAGCATGTGCACGCCCTGGAACACGAGCCGCTTCGTTGCGCCCTTCACGCTCAGCACCCCTTTCATGCGATAGATGTCCCCGCCTTTCACGCGCAGCAGTTCGCTGATCCAGTCGTTGAGCCGTTTCCCGTCCAGTTCGCCCGGGAGGCTGATCCCCACGGACGTCACGGCGTCGTTGTGCGAGTGCGCCGCGTGATAATCGCGCTGCCAGACGGGTTGCACGGTCTCGTTGCCGACGTGGACATGGAGGGGGTCGTGACCGCACGCCTCGAAGACCAGGAACTGCCCGGCCTGCGGGATCTCGAGCGGGTAGGTGCCGTTTCCCTCGTGCAGCAGCAGGCGCTGTAGTGTCGCGCCGGGAATCACGGTGTCCCCGGATTTCAGGCGCGTCTCCCAATCGGCGAAGACCCGCACGGCGCTTTCCTGCGCGGCGGCGATCGCGGGTTCGTCCACGGACTTGACGGGAAGGATCACGACGTCGAGCTCGTTCGGGTTCCCGTGATGATGCCCGTCGTGTTTGTGTTCGTGTTCGTGCTCATGCTCCGTGTGGTCGTGATCGCCGTCGGCGTGGCCGATCGCGAGGCGATGCGTGCCGGCGGGCAGCGGATAGGCGCCGGCCCATTCGAACGGGTATTCCGGCTCGAGAAACTTCGGGTCGAGCTCGGTGGCGCGGCCGAGATTGAATCCGCCGACCTCGAGCACGCGATCGAGGGGAATGTCGCAGTTGCGGGTGCGGTGGATTTTGGCGACGGCGTTGATCCGGCGGATGCGGACCTCGAGCGCGTCGAGATCGGCGGGGCCGATCAGGTCGGTCTTGTTGAGCAGGATCACGTCGGCGAACGCGAGCTGCTTCACGGCTTCGTCGTCGGTGTCGAGATGCTGCAGCACGTGCTTGGCGTCGACGACCGTCACGATCGCATCGAGCCGGAAATTCCGCTTCATCTCGTCGTCGGTGAAGAACGTCTGGGCCACGGGCCCCGGGTTGGCGAGCCCGGTGGTCTCGATCAGGATTCCGTCGAGCGGGTCCTTCCGCTTCATCAGGCGGCCGAGAATGCGGATGAGGTCGCCGCGAACGGTGCAGCAGATACACCCGTTGTTCATCTCGAACAGCTCCTCGTCGCTCTGGACGACGAGCTGGTGGTCGACGCCGACCTCGCCGAACTCGTTCTCGATCACGGCGAGTTTCTTCCCGTGCTGTTCCGTGAGAATGCGGTTGAGCAGGGTGGTTTTGCCGGCGCCGAGGAAGCCGGTGAGGACGGTGACAGGAATGGGTCCGGAGCTCATGAAAGGCGAAATTGGATTTCCGAAGGCGAAAGACGCAAGCGTGGGGTGGAGCGTCCCGATTGCAAACGAGCCGGCGGAAATGAATCCCGCCCGTCCCTCCCTGCCGTTCAGGTCGGGGAGAGTTCGCGCTCGCGCAGCCAGGCGAAGATCACGGGCGTGACGATCAGGATGTGGACGAGGCTCGAGAGCATGCCGCCGATCACGGGCGCGGCGAGGGGCTGCATGATTTCCACGCCGGTGCGGTGGCTCCAGAAAATCGGCAGGAGCGACGCGACCGTGGTCGCCACCGTCATGACTTTCGGGCGCAACCGCAGGCGCGCGCCCTCCTTGACGGACGCAATCAGCCCGGCATGCGTCAGCCGCCCGCCTTGCTCGAGCCGCTTTCTCGCGACGGCTTCCTCGAGGTAAACCACCATCACCACGCCGGTCTGGATCGCGGTCCCGAAGAGCGCGATGTAGCCGACCCAAACCGCGACGCTGAAGTTGAAGCCCAGCGCCGCCTGCAGCATGACGCCGCCGGTGAGCGCGAACGGCACCGCCAGGATCACATGGGCCGCTTCGACGGCGGAACGAAAGGTGATCACCAGCAGGATGAAGATGATGGCGAGAACCGCCGGGAAAACATAGAGCAGAGTACGGCGGGCGCGGATCTGCTGCTCGTACTGGCCGGAATATTCCAGGGTCATGCCCGGATCGAGTTTCACGTCGCGGGAAATCCGTTCCCTGACTTCGGCGACGAAACTTCCGAGGTCCCGGTCGCCGACGTTCGTCTGGACAAAAACCCGCAGTCGTCCGTTTTCGCTCTGGATTTCATTCGGGCCGACGACCCGCCGGATGTCCGCCACCTGCCGGAGCTGGATCGCCGCGCCGGACGGGGTCACCATCGGAAGCTCGCCGAGCTTCTCCAGATCCTCGCGGTCCACCTGTTCGAGCCGGACCTGGAGCGGCCAGCGTTCGCGGCCGCGCAGGGTCGTCCCGACGTTCGCGCCGCCGAGTCCCGCCTCCACGTACCGCAGGACGTCGTCGACCCGCAGGCCATAGCGGCCGAGATCCTCGCGGCGCACCGCGATCTCGAGATAGGGTTTGCCCTGCACGCGCGAGGGCGCGACGCCGCTGGCGCCCTGGACCTGCTCGACCACCCGCTGGACCTCGAAGGCCTTCGCCTGCAGCGCATCGAGATTGTCGCCGAAAATCTTCACGCCCACCTGCGCCCGGATCCCGGTGCTCGTCATCAGGACCCGGTTCTCGATCGGCTGGAGAAATCCGGGGACGTATCCCGGCACCTGCATGAGCTTGGCCGAGAGCTCGGCAATCAGCTTCGCCTTGGTGAGGCCCGGTCGCCACTGGTCCTGCGGCCGGAGCATGATCGTCGTCTCGATCATCTCGACCGGCGCCGGGTCGGTCGGCGAATCCGACCGGCCCAGCTTGCCGGCGGCCGAGACCACTTCCGGAACCTGGCGAATCACGCGGTCCTGCCACGACATGATTCTCTGCACCTCCGTCAGGGACGTCGCCGGCAGCAGGACGGGCATGAAGAGCAGCGAGCCCTCCTCGAGCGTCGGCATGAATTCGCTGCCGAAACCCCGAGTCCAGCGCGGGGGCACCGACGTGTGGCGCGCGAGCAGGGACGAGAGCGGCCGCGGCAGGCCGAAGGCGACGAGCGCGGAGAAGGCGAGGAGGCCGCCGGCGAGCGCCAGCACGGAGCGCCGGTGCGCCAGCGCCCAGTCGAGCGCCGGGTCGTAGATTCGCAGCAGCCCGCGCATCAGCCAGTTTTCATGCTCGGGCTTGAATGGCCCGCGCACGAGCAGCGTGCAGAACACGGGGACGGCCGTCACCGCCAGCAGCACCGCCCCGATCAGCGCGAAGGACTTAGTGTACGCGAGCGGGTGAAAGAGTTTTCCCTCCTGCCCGGTGAGCAGAAACACCGGCACGAAGGCGAGGATGATGATCATCATCGAGAAAAACATCGGCCGGCCCACCTGCGTCGCGGCCTCGAGCGTGAGGGCAAAGACCTCCGCCGGCGTCAGCCGGCGCCGAAGTCTCTCCTCCGCGCGCTCGCAGTGCCGGATGACGTTTTCGGTCATGACAATTCCGGCGTCGACGAGGACGCCGATGGAAATGGCGATCCCGGTGAGCGACATGATGTGCGACGGGATGCCAAACCGGTCCATCAGGATGAACGAAATCAGCAGCGAGGCCGGCAGCGGCAGCGTGACGATCAGGATGCTCCGGAAATGGAACAGGAACAGGATGTGCGCGAGCGTCACGAGGACGATCTCCTCCGCCAGCGCATGCTTCAGGGTGTCGATCGCGCGCCCGATCAGGTCGCTGCGGTCATAGAAGGACCGCACCGTCACGCCCGCCGGCAAGCCGGGCGCGAGGGCGGCGAGCCGCGCTTTCACGTCGGCGATGACGCGCCATGCGTTTTCGCCGTAGCGCATGACGACGATCCCGCCGACGACCTCGCGTCCGTCGACATCGAGGGCCCCGCGCCGGAAATCGCCGCCGATGCGAACGGTGGCGACATCGCGCACGTACAACGGCGTTCCCTTTCGTGGCTGAAGCGCGATCGACTCGAGATCGGCGGCGTTGCGGACGAGCCCCAGGCCGCGGACGATGAACTCGGCGCCGTTTTCCTCGACGGTCTTGCCGCCGACGTTCCGGTTGCTCTGGGCGACGGCGTCCATCACCTCGCCGAG
>JAQGON010000064.1 GCA_028293565.1 Verrucomicrobiota bacterium
ACGAGCCGCGGCCCGGTGATCGACGAGCCGGCGCTGGTCCGCGCCCTGCAGGAGAAGTGGATCAGCGGCGCCGCGCTCGACGTCGTGACCGAGGAGCCGCTGCCGCTGTCGAGCCCGTTGCGCGGAATGGACCAGGTCATTCTCACGCCGCACACGGCGGCCGACTCCGAGGATTCGATGCGGCATGTCCGCCGGACGGTGGTGGATTCCATCGAAGCCGTGCTGCGCGGATCCTGGCCGCCGTTTCCGGTGAATCCCAAGGTGTCGCCGCGGATCCCGCTCCAGCCCTGGACCGAACCTCCTTCCCCATGATCTCCCGAAAATTCCTGCTCCTCGCGATCCTCGGCCTCAAGGCCGGGCTCCCCGGCGCGGCCGCCGAGCCCATCGCGCTGGGCGACCGCCGCGCGCTGTTCGTCGACGATTTCCTGATCGCGCGGCGCGACGGGCTCGAGCTGCGCCTGCACGAGCCCCGGGCTCGCGAGACGGTGATGGTCTTCGACGCGCCCTGGGAGGGAAGCGGGTCGGACTTCCAGCGGCTGATCCGGGTCGGCGACACGATCCGGATGTATTACATGGCGACGCAGCTGACGTCGACGGACGGGAAAAAACTCGGCGGCGGCGCGGTGCACGCGTGCTATGTCGAGAGCAAGGACGGCGTGCACTGGACGCGGCCCGACGTCGGCCTGTTCGAGTTCGGGGGATCGAGGCGCAACAACATCGTCTGGGCCGAGCCGAAGCTGGACAACTTCACGCCCTTCCTGGATTCGAATCCGGACTGCCCGGCGGACGAGCGGTTCAAGGCGATGAGCGCCGGCGCGGACCATCTCCTCTTCGGCTTCAAATCCCCCGACGGCGTGCACTGGTCGCGCATCTCGGAGCAGCCGCTGATCACCCACGGCAAGTTCGACACGCAGAACAACGCCTTCTGGGATGCGGAGCGAAAGCAGTACTGGTGTTACCTCCGGGGCTTCCACACGGCGGACGGCGAGGACGTGCAGGACACGAAGCACGGCGTCGTGGGCATCCGCGACATCCGGGTGGCGACCTCGAGGGATTTTCGCCACTGGAGCGAGCCGCGGATCCTGCGGTTCGACGATTCGCCGGACGAGGCCCTCTACACGAACCAGGTCGAGCCCTACTATCGCGCGCCGGAAATCTTCGTGGGATTTCCCACGCGCTATGTCGACCGGCCGTTCTCGCCGGCGGCGATGCAGGCGCTGCCCGATCCGGAGCACCGGAAGCGGCGGATGAGCTTCACGCCGCGCTACGGCACGGTGGTGACCGACGGGCAGTTCATGACCAGCCGCGACGGCGTCGCCTTTCACCGCTGGGATGAAACCTTTCTTCTCCCCGGCCCGGAGCGGAGCAACAACTGGGTCTATGGCGACGGTTATCAGAGCCTCGGCCTGGTCGAGACTCCGGCCGAGGATCCG
Source organism: Verrucomicrobiota bacterium (assembly GCA_028293565.1). GTDB lineage: Bacteria > Verrucomicrobiota > Verrucomicrobiia > Opitutales > Opitutaceae > Opi-474. Next base: position 1,434 of record JAQGON010000064.1, read on the forward strand.
ACGAGCGCGCGCGAGCTGAGTTTCTACGCCGACGAAGGCCACTGGAAGGAAGGGGAGTCGCTGCGGCGTTACACGATCCGGATCGACGGTTTCGTTTCCCTCCATGCGCGGCAGAAGCCCGGGGAGCTGGTGACGCCGCCCTTGGTCTTCTCGGGCCGCAGGCTCTCGCTGAACTTCGCGACGACGGCCGCGGGCTCCGTCCGGGTCGAGCTGCAGGACGCGGACGGACATCCGCTCCCCGGTTTCGCGCTGGCGGACTGCGACGAACTGTTCGGCGACACGCTCGACCGCACTGTCACCTGGCACAACCAGGGCGCGGTCGAGTCCTGCGCCGGACGCCCTGTGAGGATCCGCGTGGCGATGCGCGAGGCGGACCTCTATTCGCTGCGGTTCGTGAAATAATTTCCGCCGGCGGAACGGCGCGGCGCGGCCCGCGGGAAAGGTGTTACATTATTTGCCATGTGCTCCGCTCTTCAACTGGGCGGGGCGCCGACCATTGTCGGCCTGTTCATTATGACCCACCACCACGCCCATCACGTCGCTAATCCGTTCCGCCGCCTCGGCTCCGCCTGGCTGAGGACGTTGCCTTGTTGCCTCGCCCTTCTCGGCATGACGCTTCCCGCCCGCGCGGAGACGGACGCCGAGCTCCTGAAGGAAAAGGATGCCCAGATTGCCAACCTGACGGCGGAAGTGGAACGTCTGAAGGCCGCGCTGGGCCAGCCTCCCGCGACCGTTTCGCTTCCGGTCGCGACCACCGCCAAGCCGGCGGCGGGCGGCACGGCGACGGCGTCCACGACCGCAACCGGCGACGACGCGATCCTGCGGATGTCCGCGTTCGAAGTGCGGACGACCCAGGGCCTCGGCTACAGTCCCGGCAATTCCGCCTCGGCGCTGAAGACCTCCGAGCCGCTGATGAAACTGCCGGCCCAGATCATTCTCGTGACGAGCGACATGATCAGGGACATCGGCTCGCACAACGCGTCGGACGTCCTCGCCTACGCCGGCCTCGTGCCGTATTACCGCGGGCCCGCGATTCTTTCCCGCGGTTCGCGCGTGGGAAACCCCTACACGGATGACGTGCCGCAGGCCGCGGGCGTCGGCATTTCGGACAACACGAACATCGACACCTACCAGGTGATCAAGGGGCCGCAGCAGGTGCTCTATCCCCTGGCCTCGCTCGGCGGCCTCGTGCTGCAGACGACCAAGAAGCCGCTGCCGAACGTGACGCAGTACATCTTCGACGAAAAGGTCCAGCAGTGGGGCCGGTCGACCACGACCTTCGACTTGAACCAGCCGTTCGGCGACATCGGCGAAGCCAAGTTCACGGGCCGCCTGACCGGAATTTACCAGAAGGGCCAGGGCCCGCTCTTCAATTCCCGCGACGACCGCATCGGCATCTTCCCGAACTTCGCGCTCGACTGGAAAGACACCCACCTCGTCCTGCAATACGGCGCGGAGACCCTCTATTATCTTCCCGGCGGCACGGGCATCCTCACTCCGACCGGCGGCCTCTACACCGGGCTCGGCCATCGCAACCAGGGCAGCCCGCGCAACAACTACGACAAGATCGGGCAGCACGAGGCGCGCCTGAGCTGGACCCAGATCATTTCCGAGAGCTGGCAGGTCAAGTCGCAGGCGGCGTTCTTCAACACCCGCCGCTATGGTTCGACCGGCTTCCCGACCACGGTGAACTGGAACAACAACACGATGACCTACACGATCCGCAAGGACGACGGTTTCCAATCGTGCTTCAATGCGCAGACCGACGCGCAGGGCAACTACACGCTGTTTGGCCTGAAGATGACGAGCTCCTTCGGTTTCAATGCACAGGAGCAGAACGGCTACA
>JAQGON010000002.1 GCA_028293565.1 Verrucomicrobiota bacterium
ACACCCATGACACTCGGCACCATCCTGCTCATCATCCTTGTCCTCCTCCTTCTCGGCGCCATCCCGACCTGGCCGCACAGCCGCGGCTGGGGTTATGGTCCCAGCGGGGGATTGGGCCTCCTGCTCATCATTCTGATCGTGCTGATCGTCACCAAGACGATCTGAGCCGCGGGAAATTTTCCGATTTCTGCCGCGTTGACCGCCCGCTGGCGGCGACGCGTCGGTACGGCATTGTCCAGAAATGAAAACCCAGGATCTCGTCGCCGACGGCAAAATCAGCCTCAGGCGTTTCGCCGCGGATTACACCGGGCGCCTCGACAAGGATCACGCGAAGAAGTCGACCGACGAGATGTGTCGTCGCATCGGGGACCAGCAGGAACTCCTCTACGCGAATTCCACGCATGCGGTGCTGCTGCTGTTCCAGGGGATGGACGCGAGCGGGAAGGACGGGGCGATCCGCAGCGTGCTCCACGACGTCAATCCGGCGGGCGTCGAGACGGCCAACTTCAAGGTGCCGTCGGCGGAGGAAAAGGCGCATGATTTCCTGTGGCGGGTCCACCACGCGGTGCCGCGCGCGGGCAACATCGGCGTGTTCAACCGCTCGCATTACGAGGCGGTGCTCGCCGAGCGGGTGTTTCACCTCGCCCCGCGGCGGGTGTGGTCGCGCCGCTACGAGCAGATCGTGGATTTCGAGCGCATGCTCTGCGAAAACAACGTCGTCCTGCTGAAATTTTATCTCCACATCAGCCGGGGCGAGCAGGCGGAACGTTTCGAGAAACGTCTCGATCGCCGGAAGAAGAACTGGAAATTCGCCTCCGCCGACCTCACGGCGCGCGAGCACTGGGCGCAGTACACACGAGCCTACGAGGACATGCTCAGCCGGACGAGCCACCGGGCGGCGCGCTGGCACATTGTGCCGTCAGACCACAAATGGTACCGCGACCACGTCGTCGCCCAAGCGGTGATCGGGGCCTTCGACGCCCTGAAGCTGAAATGGCCGAAGCCCGCGAAGGGGCTGGACAAGATCCGGATCAAGTAGCGCCGCGCTCGACGGGCCGCGCCGGATCGGAGATCCACTCGCTCCAGGAGCCGGCGTACACCTTCGAGCCGCTCAAACCGGCGTACTCCATCGCGAAGAGATTCGCGCAAGCCGTGACGCCGGAACCGCAGAAATGGACAACGTCCGCCGGGGGCCGGCGCCTCGTCAGTTCGCCCAGTTCGCGGCGCAATTCCGCCGGTGCACGAAAAGTCAGGTCGGAATTCAGGTTCTGCCTGTAAGGACGGTTCACCGCTCCGGGAATCCGGCCGGCCACGGGATCGATTGGCTCGGTTTCACCGCGATAACGCTCCGGGGTCCGCGCATCGACGAGGACCGAGTCGGTTTGCCCGAGACGTCGCATGACGTCGCCCGAACTCAGCACCGTGCCTTTGCCCGGCCCCGCCGTCACCTGGCTGGGTCGCGGCGCAGGGACTTCCGTCGAAACGGGCCGCCCCTCCGCGACCCATTTGGGAAACCCGCCATCGAGGAGGACGCCGCCCGCGAGGCCGACCCAGCGGGTCATCCACCAAAGGCGCGCGGCATAGAGTCCGCCGACGTCATCGTAGGCGACGACGGTCGAATCCGCGACGACGCCGTGACGTCCGAGAAAATCGGCGAACACCTGCGGGGCCGGCAGCGGATGCCGGCCATTGCGCCCGGTTTTCGAACCGGAAAGATCGGTCTCCACCGCAGCGAAATGTGCGCCCGGGAGATGCCCTTCCAGATAAAGGCGGCGGCCGCGCGCGTGATCCGTCAGGTCGTGCCGGCAATCGAACAGGACCCAGGACGGGTCCTCGAGGTGCCGGGCGATTTCATCCGTGCTTGCGAGCATGCCCGAGTGAAGCACGCAAGCCGCCGGCGGCGAAACCAATTTTCCGGGTGATGGAACGGCGGATCGCCGCCGAAAACACCCGATCCGGTTGAACAGAAGGAAACGAAGGCAACGAAGCGCCGTCCGTCAAAGGCGTCCGGGTTTACAGGCGGTGTCCCTGTTTTGGTTTGGATCCCGATCCCCCAAATTCGACCCCGCTTGCAACGGAGACTCTGACTACGAACGGCGCTTCGTTGCCTTCGTTCGCTTCTGTTCAACCGGATTGGATTCCTGCAGCCGGGAACCCGAGGATCCGCCTTAGTTGCTGCCCTCGGTCTTGCCGAAGGTGACGAGGAGACTCGACACCGGCATCCCGGTCGACGGCAGCTTGCCCGCGACCTCCAGCGCCTTCGCCTGGACGATGGCCTCGGTTTCGCTGACCGGCATCAGGCTGTGCGTGGTCAGATCGTCGTAATGATCCTGGCAAATCCGGCACCGCAGCCGCGTCGCCTTCATGTAGGATTCGTGCAGCTCGCCCAGGAGCTTCTGCTCGGCGTTCGCCTTTGCGTGCTCCTGGTCCCGGCCGGTGCCGGTCGCGCGGCGGCCGATCATCTTCTCGCCGAGATCCGTGGCGATCGCTGCGCAGCCCTCATAATAGTCCTCGCAGATCTTCCGGTGACCCTCTTCATGCTGGTAGACCTTGGCGCGGGCGCCTTTTCTCACCCAGATGTCGATCGGGAGGTCCAGGATCATGTCGACCGCGTCGACGCGGACCTCGACGGTGGTGGCGTTCTTCGGCTCGATGAACACCCCGATGCCCGCGTCGCAGGTGAACTCGAAATGGGTGACGCCCGCCTCGTCCGGCGTGAGCGGCGGCATCGACGACGGCGGATTCATCGGGTCGAATTCCTGCCGGGTGATTCTGACAGGGTTGCACTTGACGGTGACGTGGGACTGGCTCGCCGCGAAGGCGACCGTTCCCGTGACAAACATCGTGGCGGCGAGCCAGTAACTTCGGCAGGGCATGAAATCAAAACTCCGCTCAACGCGCCGGCATTCAATTCCCATCTCGCCGGATTTGGTAACGGCGATGTGAAAATCACCTCGACCAAATGCGCGCGCTCGCCGTGTTTTCCTAATTTCGATCTTTCCATTTTCCGCTTTCGACAAGATGACAACTGATGTTCATGATTTTTTGACGATGACCCTCCTGAGTGAGAGCGACGAAGGTCGCACGTTTGAACTTCTTCGCCAAACCAAGGCTCCGGCGCTGTCGCCGGACCAGCTCGTGCGCCTCCAGCGCGCGGAGTCCAGCGCGAGCAATCACCAGGCGGCGATCCTGGTGGCCGACGACTCGGCCGAGCTGCGGACCATCATCACGCTCACCCTCCAGTCGCTCGGGTACAAGAATCTCCACGAGGCCGAGGACGGCCGCGCGGCGCTGGCCAAACTCCAGACGCAGGAGTTCGACCTGCTCGTGCTCGACATCGACATGCCGCACATGGACGGCTACGACGTGCTCGCGGCGCTCAAGAAGGACCCGGCGCGCCATTACCTGCCGGTGATCGTGGCGTCGGGCCGCGGCGATCTCGAGGCGGTGGTCCGCTGCATCGAGCTTGGCGCCGAGGATTTTCTCCCGAAGCCGATCAACTCCGTCATCCTGCGGGCCCGCGTCAGCGCCTCGCTCGAGCGGAAACGCCTGCGCGACCTCGAGCGCCTGCGCCTGATCGAGCTCCGCCGCGAAAAGGAGCTGCTCGAGATCGAGCAGACCAAGTCCGAGCACCTGCTGCTGAACGTCCTGCCGGCGTCGATCGCCCGCCGGCTCAAGGAGGGCGAGGAGACGATTGCCGAGCGCTATGACGATGTGACGGTGCTTTTCGCCGACCTGGTGGACTTCACGTCCCTCGTGGGCCGCACCGATCCCGACGAGCTGGTGGCGCTGCTCAACGACCTTTTCTCCCGCTTCGACCGCATCGCGAGCCGCCAGCGGCTCGAGAAGATCAAGACGGTCGGCGACTGCTACCTCGCCGTCGGCGGACTGCCGGAACCCCGGGCCGATCACGCCGAAGCAGTGGCGGACATGGCGCTCGAGATGCTGACCGCCGTGACGGCGCTGAACCGCGCCCGCGGAACCTCGCTGCGGCTCAGGATCGGCCTGAGCTCAGGGCCGGTAGTGGCGGGCGTGATCGGCCGCCAGAAATTCGCCTACGACCTCTGGGGCGCGTCGGTCAACCTGGCCAGCCGGATGCAGACGTCGGGTCTGCCCGACGAAGTGCATGTGTCGGCCGACACCGCGACGCTGCTCGAGGGGAAATTCACGCTCAAGGAGCGCGGCGCCATCGCCTTCAAGGGCATGAGCCGCGTGAAGACCTTTCTCCTCGGAGCGCGGATCCTGCCCGCCGGCGCGAACGTCACGCACTGAGCGCGGGACCCGGCAGGCTGGAAGGCCGCCGGCTCGTTGGCCGGCGGCCTGCAGTCATTTCTTCGCCGGCTTTCGCAGCGCCGCGATATCCGCCTCGGCCTTGGCGAGCTGCGCCTCCAGCTTCGAAATCGTGGCGCGCGCGTCGCTCAGCTGGCGCTGGACCGAGGCGCTGTTCGTGCGCGCGTCCTCCAGCTCGGTGCGAAGGTTCCCTTCGTTCGCCTTCGCCTCCTCGTTCTGCGACTTCAGCTCGACAAAGCGGGCATTCGATTCGGAGAACTTGCCTTCCACGGCGCGCGTCGCCGCCCGGGCCTCGGCCGTCTGGACGTCCATCGCCGCGGCGGCTGCGCGGACCGTTTCCACCTGCGTCTTGAGGCGTTGCGCGGACGTGTTGGCCTCGGCCAGCTGTTTCTGGAGCGCCGTGTTTTCCGACCGGGCGGCGTCCACTTGGGACTGAACCTGGGCGTTCGAGGTCTTTCCTTCCGCTAGCTGCTTCTCCAGGTCGGCACGCAGCCGGGTCCGGTCCTTGTTCAGGTTAAAGCAGACGGCGAGCGAGGCGATCAGCGCGAGGACAAGGACGATCGTGATGAGGATCGAGCCCGGGGTCTTTTTCGGCATGTCAACTTCAGTGTCTTTCATGGGGTTAAGGCGGACGCGCCGGAATTCGCCCCGCGAAATCAGGGGTAGGGGCGCCGGGTGCCGCTCAGTGTGATTGTCACCGTGGCCCTAAGGCGTCAACCTTCCCCCGACGAACCTCCCGCCGTCTTTGTGGTCCAACCACACGACGATTTCTTCCCCGCCCTGCCGTCACTCCCGCGCCGGTTGCCCGGCACCCTGGAACCTCAACCCCCGATCGCCATGAGCCCGCTCCTGCGCCATCTCCCCACCCTCGTCCTGGTGTCCGCCGGCTGTCTGCTGAATGCCGGCTGCACCGCGCTCACCCCGAGCGCGCAGACCGCCGCCCGCATCCACGAAAAGCCCGGCGTTTTTGAAGGCCTTCCGGCCGAAGCCCAAAGCAACATCCTCGGCGGGGCCATCGAGCTCGGCTATACCGGCGACATGGTCTACCTCGCGCTCGGGAGGCCGAAGCGGGTCCTGCGCTCGGCCGATGGCCAGCGGTCGATGTGGACCTATGTCGAGTACTTCGACCTCGCCCCGATGACCACCACGTCCATGAACGGGCCGTTCACGTCGCGCTATACGCCGGAGCGGACCGCCGGCAACATGCCGCGCGCGACCGTGAATTATTTCTCCTCCACGCAGGCGCCCGGATTCACGCAGTACATCAGCGACCCCTTGTCGGACTCGAAGACCATTTATGTTTTTTTCGCCCAGGATCGCGTCGTCGGAATCAAGGCGGAACCCAAGCTCTAGGCGCCCAGCGCTCAGTTCATCCTGAACCCGAGCGCGGCGAGCTCGCTCAGGTGGAACGGGGCGCTCGAGAGCGTTTCCTGCAGGTGCGACAGCGCCTCGGCGAGATTGGCGGAGTCGATCTGCGCCATGCCGTCGAGGCTGTCGTGGACATGGACCGCCCACGCCGTGGCGTCGGCGCTGACCTGGAACATCGAGCCGTGCAGATAATTTCCAGGCAGGCCCGGATGCGGTCCCGCGCCCGGCAGGAGAAAAATCGTGTGGACGGGATCGTGAAAAACCTCGTGCCCCTGCTTCGCCCGGTGGTGCACGGCCTTGCCGGTCACGGTCAGCCGGTGGCTTTCCGCCTTCGCGCGCAGCGGTGCGGCCAGCGAACGGACGTAGCGGTCGTAAATTCGCGCGTTGGACTCGAGCTCCGCGGGCGCGATCGTCCCGGCGACCAGCGCGTCGAGATTCCCGGCGTGAAATAACGGAAGCCGCGCGAGCGCGCGCGCGGTGACGTGCCCGTCCTTGTGGTCGGCATCCGGGTATGCCTGATGCGACGCATGCAGCCGCTTCAACGCATCCTGATAAGCCGGCGTGTGCGGCACCGCGCCAGTCGGACTGTGTTCGATGATGTCCAGCACCGCGTGATCGAACTGCTCGTTGGGGTCGTGGGACATGCGGGGAAAAACTGCGGGTTGCGGAGCGCGGATTGCGAAAAGCAATTTCAGCCTTTCTTCAATCGGGAGGAACGGCGACTGCAAAGCGCGCGAAAGACGCTCAATGCCTGCAGGCCATCAAATCCGGCCCGGTTTCCCCAATCCCCGATTCAAGATCCCGTGTACCCCGGGATCAGGCTCACGTCGACGTGGTCGATCAGTTCCGGCGTCAGATATTCCTTCGCGTACGTTTCGTAGACGCGCTTCCGGATGAAGATGTCGAAGAGATCCGGATCGATGTGTCCGTTGACCCGCATCTGGCCGAGAATCAGCAGGGCCTCGGCCAGGGTCTTGCCGCGTTTGTACGGCCGATCGCGCGCCGTCAGCGCCTCGAAAATGTCCGCAATCCCCATGATCCGCGCCTGGACCGACATCTGGTCGCGCGTCAATCCCCGCGGATAACCTTTGCCGTCCATGCGCTCATGGTGGGCGCCGGCGAACTCCGGCACGCGCTGGAGATGCCGCGGCCATGGCAGCGCCTCGAGCATCTTGATCGTCACCTCAATGTGATGATTGATGACCCTTCGCTCGGCGGCGGTCAGCGTGCCCGAATAGATCGTCAGGTTTTCGATTTCATTCGGGGTCAGGAGCTCGGCGAGCTCGCCGTGGGCGGTCTTCCAGCGGTATTTCTTCGAAATCGCGCTCACGCGGTCGCGATCCGATGTTTTCATCGTCTCGCTGCCGACGTTGCACGACCGGATGAACCGGCGGTCGGCTTCGATTTCCTGAAGATGCGCCGCAAATTCCGCCTCGATCCGCGCGACCTCGTCCTCCGTCAGCGCGGCGGCCCGGGCGCGGAGGGCCCGGATCTCGGTGTCGCGCTTGATGATCTCGAAGCGGGCATCGACCAGCTCGATCCGGTCGTGGATCGTCTGGAGCTTCGTGGCCTTGTCGACGACGTGGACGGGAGTGGTGACCTTGCCGCAGTCATGGAGCAGCGCCGCGATCCGCAGCTCGTAACGGTCCTTCTCGGTCATGTGCCAGCCGCCGAGCGGCCCGTCCTCCACGCGGTCGGCGGCTTCGGCGAGGAGCATCGTGAGGATCGGCACCCGATGACAATGGCCGCCGGTGTAGGCGGACTTGTCGTCGATCGCCTGGTTGATCATCTTGACGAACGACTCGAAGAGCGTCTCGAGCTGCTGGATGAGAAGCCGGTTCGTGAGGGCCACGGCCGCCTGGGAGGCGAGCGACTCGGCGAGGCGGCGATCAGTCTCGCTGAAGGGAACGACCTCGCCGGTGACGCGGTCGCGGGTGTTGATCAGCTGGAGGACACCGATGACGTCGCCCTCGTGATTTTTCATCGGGACCGTGAGAAAGGACTGCGAGCGGTAGCCGGTGCGCTGGTCGAAGGCCTTGGTACCCGCAAAATCGAAGCCGTCGTCGGCCCGGTAGGCGTCGGCGACCAGGACGGTGAGATCCTTCAGCGCGGCATAGGCGGCGACCATCGTGAGGTTCTCGCGGCCCGCGGCGTCGCGCAGCTGGATCGGGGCAAAGGGGACTTTTTCACCCGTGGTCCCGCCCAGCGCGAGGTGCAGGGAATCGTTGCGGACAATCTCGAAGTTCAACGCGTTCTGGTCGGCGGCGCACCGGTAGAGCGTCCCGCCCTCGGCGCGCGTGATCTTCATCGCCGCGACGAGAATCGTCTCGAGCAGGCGCTCGAGGTTTTTCTCCCGCGAAAGCGCGATGCCGATTTCGTTCAGCTGCGCGAGGCGGGTCGCGAGGTCGCCCGGGAGTTCGGCGGCGACATCGCTGCTGAGGGGGCGGTCCATGGAGCGAGCATGAGCCGAGGCGTGCGGCCGGTTCAATCCGGTTATGCCCCGCATTTGGCCCTAGTCTAGGGCCCTTTGTCCACGGCCGCGCGGCCGGTTCTTGCCACGTCCCGCCCCCGAAATCACTCTGCACCGATGACCGCGTCCAAAGATCCCCTGCATGGAATCACGCTCGAAGCCCTCCTGGCCGAGCTTGTCGCGGCCCATGGGTGGGAGGAACTGGGACGGCAGGTCGATATCCGGTGCTTCAACTTCGATCCGAGCATTTCCTCGAGCCTGAAGTTCCTCCGAAAGACCCCCTGGGCGCGCGCGAAGGTCGAGGCGCTTTATGTCCGGCACAAGGAGTCCCGACCGTCTTGAACGGAAGGCGATGAAGACATCGCCTCGCGTCCCCGTTTCCTCTTCAAATCAATCCATGAAAATTGTCATCACCGGGGCGACGCGCGGGCTCGGGCGCGCTTTGGCCGAGGAATTTATCCGGGGCGGCCACACCGTCCTCGGATGTGGCCGCGGCGGCGAGGCGATCTTCGAGCTGCGCATGGCCTATCCCGCGCCGCATGATTTTTCCGTCGTCGATGTGGCGCTCGACAACAAGGTCGCGCTCTGGGCCGCGAAGGTGCTCGAGGCCGGCAGCCCGCCGGATTTGCTGATCAACAATGCCGGGGTCACCGCGCGGCTGGCGCCGCTGTGGGAGCTGGACGACCGCGAGTTCACCAAGGTCGTCGACGTGAACCTGCGCGGCGTGGCCAACGTCATCCGGCATTTCGTGCCGGCGATGGTCGCGGCGAAAAAAGGCGTGATCGTGAACCTCAGCTCCGGCTGGGGACGAAGCGTGTCGCCCGAGGTGGCGCCCTACTGCGCCACGAAATTCGGCATCGAGGGGCTGACGAAGGCGCTCGCCGAGGAGCTGCCGAAGGGAATGGCCGCGATCCCGCTCAATCCGGGAGTCGTCGACACCGACATGCTGCGCGAGATGTGGTCCGCGGGCGCCGGCGCCTATCCAAAGGCCGAGGCGTGGGCGAAGAGTGCCGCGCCCTTTATCTTGAAGCTCGGAGCGAAGGACAGCGGGCAGTCGCTGTCGGTCGGAGACGGTTAAGGCAGAAAAATCCACCCTTCGGGTGTTCCGCCCGTCGGGCCTACTGCGATTGGAGGCTGATCTTCATCATGCCGTTCTTGCGGCAGGCGTCCCAGACGAAGGTCACTTTTCCCAGCTGCGTCGTCACATCGGCCTTGATCAGCACCGGGATGTCCTTGTCGACATTGTGGACCTGCGCCAGCAGCGGCTGGATCTGGTCGTCGGTCACGGGCTTGCCGTTGAAGGTCATCGCGCCGTTCTTGTCGATCGAGATGGTGACGTTGCCGCGGAACTCGTTTTTTCCGGCCGTCTCGACCTTGGGCAGCGTGATGTTGAGCGTCGCGGCGGACTTGAACTGCATCGTGACGAACGCGAAAAAAATCAGCATCACCAGCACGTCGATCAGCGGCACGAGGTTCATCTCGGGACGCTTCCTGCGTTTCCGGTAGAGGCTGCTCATGGCCGCCCGCGCTTGAGGATCCGCTCCAGCAGCACGTCGAGCTGCGCCGCATAATTTTCGATTTTCCGCTGCAGGTAACCGCTGCCGACGAGCGACGGGATGGCGATGGTCAGGCCGATCACGGTCGCCGACAGCGCCAGCGCAACGCCCTTTGTGAAGTTCACGGGATCCGGCAGGCCGGTGTCCGGCGCGATCTGCGAGAAGACCTGGAGCAGGCCGGTGACGGTGCCCGTCAGGCCGATCAGCGGCGCCGCGGCGTAGATGATGTCGAGGTACTGGATGCCGCGCTCCATCCGGTTGATTTCCAGCCGGGCGAACGCCTTCACCGCGTCCTCGTCATTCTTGTGCTCGGCGGCGAAGTCCACGATGCGCGCCAGCACCGTGTGCGTGCCGCCCATGATCGGTTTGCCGGCGATGACCGCGTCGACGAGGTCGTGGGGCATGATCGCCGCCTGCCGGAGGGCGAACGCCCGCTCACAGATGATGAACACGGCCGCCGCCGAGCAAAGGCCGAGCGGATAAATGAGGATGCCCGCGCCCTTGAAGACTTCGATCATGGCCATAAACATAAGAAATAGTGGTGGTTGAGACGTCCCAACCGCCAGAAAGGTTCAGTTTATTTTGCCGGGACCGCAAGATAAGGCAGCCGGGCCGCCGTCATGGCCGCGGCTTCGCGGCCATCCAGCAGTTCGCCGATCGGGTCCCAGCGGCCGTTGACCAGGGCGTCGCGGGCGGCGTCGCGCATGGTCAAGGGCGCCATGCTCCCGCCAAACCGGATCTCCTGCTTCACCAGATCGACCGTGATCGCCATCGCCGGATCGCCCTCCATGGCGGCGGCGATGCGCGCAATGTCCGCGCGGTCCGCACTCACGCAGGCGAGGCCGATGGTCGTGGCGTTCCCGAAGAAAATCTCGGCGTAGCTTTCGGCGATGACCGCATGGAAGCCGAATTTCCGGATCGCCTGCGGCGCATGCTCGCGCGAGCTCCCGCAGCCAAAATTCGCGCCGCTCAGCAGGATCGACGCGCCGCGAAAACGCGGATCGTCGAGCGGGTGCACCTGGCCGGCCGGAACCGCCTTGCGGGCATCGTAAAACAGGCCTTCACCGAGGCCTTCGAACGTCACGGCCTTGAGAAACCGGGCCGGAATGATCCGGTCGGTGTCGATGTCGTTTCCCGGAACCGAAAGTCCGCGGCCGGCGAGAGTGGTGATTTTGGCGAGGGGCATTTCTGGATTCGGAGTCAGGGTTCGGAATTCGAAATTCGGAATTTGGAATTCGGGGGGAGGCGCGTCAGCTCACGCCAAACACCTCGCGGGCGTCGGCGACGCTGCCGCGCACGGCGGCCGCGGCGACCATGAGCGGGCTCATCAGGAGGGTGCGGCCCGTCGGGCTGCCCTGGCGGCCCTTGAAATTTCGATTGGAGGAGCTCGCGCAGAGCTGGTCGCCCACGAGCTTGTCGGGGTTCATCGCCAGGCACATCGAACAGCCGGCCTCGCGCCATTCGAACCCCGCGTCGCGAAAAACCTGGTCGATGCCGAGTTCCGCGCAGAGCCGGCCCACGATCTGCGAGCCCGGCACGGCGATCGCCTTGACCCCCGCCGCCACGCGATGGCCCTTCAGGTGTCGCGCGACCTCCTTGAAATCGGAGAGACGCGCGTTGGTGCAGCTGCCGAGAAACGCGACATCGATGCGCGTCCCCTTGATCGGCGCGCCGGCCTTCAGTTTCATGTAAGCCAGCGCTTCCTCGATCGCGGATTTCTCGTCGGCGGCCGTCGCCTTCGCGGGATCCGGGATGTTCTCGGTGATCGCGATCCCCTGCCCCGGATTGATTCCCCACGTCACCGTTGGAGGAATATCGCCGGCTTGAATCGTCACGAGGTCATCGTAGCTGCAGCCCGCATCGCTCGCCGTGGCCTTCCAGCGCTGCACCGCCGCATCCCAGGCCGCGCCCGTGGGGGAATACGGCCGGCCCTTCAGGTACGCAAACGTGGTCTCGTCGGGATTCACGTACCCGACGCGGGCGCCGCCCTCGATCGACATGTTGCAGACGGTCATCCGCTCCTCCATCGAGAAACGGTCGAAGACCTCCCCGCCGTATTCATACGCGAAGCCGGTGCCGCCGTTCACGCCCAGCGTGCGGATCAGGTGGAGGATCACGTCCTTCGCATACACGCCCGGCCGGAGCCGGCCCTCGACGTTGATCCGGCGGACCTTCAGCGGCGCCAGCGCGATGGTCTGGGTCGCGAGCACGTCGCGCACCTGGCTGGTCCCGATGCCGAGCGCGATCGCGCCGAACGCCCCGTGCGTGCTGGTGTGGGAATCGCCGCAGGCGATCGTCGTCCCGGGCTGGGTGATGCCCTGCTCCGGGCCCACCATGTGCACGATTCCCTGCCGCCCCGACGCCAGGTCGAAATAGGTGATGCCGTGCGCCGCGCAGTTCCGGCGGAGCTCCTTGATCATCGCGTCGGCCAGCGGATCGCCGAACGGCTCGGTGCGCTGGTCGGTCGGGACGATATGGTCCACCGTCGCGAACGTCCGGTGCGGCATCGCGACCTTCAGGCCGAGATCGCGGAGCATCCCGAACGCCTGCGGGCTCGTGACCTCGTGGATGAGGTGCGTGCCGACCAGCAGCTGGGTCTGGCCGTTGGCGAGGGTGCGGACGCTGTGCGCCTGCCAGACTTTCTGGAAGAGGGTTTGGGCCATGGGAACAGCGCACCCTAGCAGAATGTTGCCATGCCGGGAAATACTTCCTTGGCTGCCGGTGATGCCGCGCGAGTATCAGTATCCGTTCGAGCTGCGCCACCTCGTCTATTTCCGCGAGGTCGCGCGGCAGCTTCACTTCCGCCGCGCCGCGGAGAGCCTCGCGGTGGCGCAGCCGGCCCTGAGTCGCGCGCTCGCCCAGCTGGAAAAGGCGCTGGGCGTCGATCTCCTGAACCGGACGCGGCGGGGCGCGGAGCTGACCCCGGCAGGCCGCCGGCTGCTGGAGCTGGTCGAGCCGCTGTTGCGCAGCCTGGCGGGCATCGCGCCAGAGCTGGCCGCGGTCGGCAGCGGCCAGTCGGGACAGGTGCGGATCGCCTTCACCGGGCTGGCGATGGCAACGGTCCTGCCGGGCATCCTGCGCAAGTTCACCGCCGCGTTTCCCGGCGTGCGGATCGAATTGAACGAGTCGCCCACCGCCGCCCAGCTGCTCGCGCTGCGCTCGGGCGAGCTCGGGTGCGGTTTTTTTCATCCCGATGCGCCGACGCCCGGGCTGCAGACGCGCGTGCTGCTCCGCGAGCCCAACGGCGTGCTGCTCCCGGCGACGCATGCGCTCGCGCAGCGGACGGTGCTGAGCCTGCGCGAACTCGCGGACACGCCGTTCGTGCTGTTTCCGCGAAGCCACAACTCGGGGTTTTACGACCGGGTGCTGGCGGCGTTCGCGCGCGCCGGCGTCACGCCGCGGATCGCCGACGAGGTCTGGCCGCGGGCCAACGGCGTCGGCCTGGTCCGCGCGGGACTCGGCGCGACCCTGATGACGCCGTCGGAAGCCCGGTATCTTCCGCCCGAGGTGGTTTTTCGCCGCCTGAAGGGCCCCGCGCCGGAGAGCCGGCTGGTCGTGGGCTGGCGAAGGGATCCCAAACCCGACGCCGCGCTGGCAGCCTTCCTGAGCGTCGCTGTTTCGCAGTAGCGCCTGTCTCCGACCAGCTACGACTTGAATCCCGGGTGCGCCGATGGGCGCGAGAGCGACTCCTTCGCAGTCCCGGAGCCCTTGCGCATCTTTGCGGCCAACTCCTCGCCGGAAAATGCGTTGTTCCTCGTTCCGTGCCCGTAAAAAACCCCGGATCCGCGAGGAACCGGGGTTTTCGTTGGGCGACGGTTGGTCGCCGTTGTTCAGGGCGCCACGCCGGTGTCGGCAGTGGGCGTCTTCTGCTTGAAGATCAGCTTGTCGCCTTCGCGGTCGACGGTGACGGGCTCGCCGTCCTTCACGTCGCCGCGGAGGATCGCCTCGGCCAGCGGGTCCTCGAGGTAGTGCTCGACGGCCCGGCGCAGCGGACGCGCGCCGTACTTCTCGTCGTAGCCCTTCTCGATGAGCAGCACCTTCGCCTCCGCGGTGAACGTCAGCGAGATCTTCCGCTCGGAGATGCGCTTGGCGAAGCCCTGCGTCTCCAGCTCGACGATCTTCGTGAGGTCCGCCTTGTCGAGCGGCCGGAAGAAGATGATGTCCGAGATGCGGTTCAGGAACTCCGGCTTGAAGACGCGCTTGGCCTCCTCGAGCACCTTCTCGCGCATTTTCTCGGCGTCGTTGAAATTCAGCGCCGCCGCCGCGAAGCCCATCGAGGTCTGGCGCTGCAGGAGCTGCGCGCCGACGTTGCTGGTCATGATGATGATCGTGTTGCGGAAATCCACCGAGCGGCCGAGCGAATCCGTGAGGCGTCCGTCCTCGAGGATCTGCAGGAGGATCTGGATCACGTCCGGGTGCGCCTTCTCGACCTCGTCAAAGAGGACGACGGCGTACGGCTTCCGCCGGACGGCCTCGGTCAGCTGCCCGCCCTCGTCATAGCCGACGTAGCCCGGAGGCGAGCCGACGAGGCGGGAGACGGCGAACTTCTCCATGTATTCGGACATGTCGATCTGGATGATCGCGTCCTGGTTGCCGAACATCTGGGCGGCAAGCTGCTTCGCGAGCATCGTCTTGCCGACGCCGGTGGGTCCGACGAACATGAACGAGCCGATCGGGCGGCGCGGGTCCTTGAGATCCGCGCGCGACCGGCGGAGGGCGCGGGCGACGGCGCTGCAGGCGATATCCTGGCCGATGACGGCCTTCTGGAGTTCCGATTCCATCGAGAGCAGCTTCTCGCTTTCCTTCTTCTCCATGCGGTTGAGCGGAATGCCGGTCCAGTCGGCGACGACCTGCATCATCAGGGTCTCGTCGATCGCGACGCGTTTTTCCTCGCGGGCCTTCTTCCATTCCTCCGTGACCTGCTCCTGGCGGGCGCGCAGCTGCTTCTCCTGGTCGCGGAACTTCGCGGCCTCTTCGAAATGCTGCTCGGCGATGGCCTTTTCCTTCTGCGTGCAGACGGCCTCGATTTCCTTGGTCATGTTCTCGACCTCGGGCGGACGGCTGAGCGCGCCGATGCGCGCGCGCGACCCGGCCTCGTCCATCACGTCGATGGCCTTGTCGGGCAGGAAGCGGCCGGTGATATAACGGTCCGAAAGCTTCGCGGCGGCCTCGATCGACTTGTCGCTGAAGGTCGCCTTGTGGTGATCCTCGTACTTCGACCGGATGCCCTTCAGGATGAGGATGGTGTCCTCGACGGACGGGGCCTCGACCTTCACCGACTGGAAGCGGCGGTCGAGCGCGGAGTCCTTCTCGATGTACTTGCGGTACTCGTTCAGGGTGGTGGCCCCGACGCACTGGAGCTCGCCGCGCGACAGGGCGGGCTTGAAGATGTTGGACGCGTCCATCGCGCCCTCAGCGGCGCCGGCGCCGACGATGGTGTGAAGCTCGTCGATGAAGAGGATGATGTTCTTCGCGCGCTTGATCTCATCCATCACCGCCTTGATGCGCTCCTCGAACTGGCCGCGGTACTTGGTGCCGGC
>JAQGON010000008.1 GCA_028293565.1 Verrucomicrobiota bacterium
CCGACACGGTCAGGTAGGCCTGCTTCCCGAAGAAGTCCTTGGTGTAATCGACCGCGCCCTCTTTCGTCCTGGGCGGCGACAGCGGGTCGAGGGTGGAAACGCGGAACAGCTCGCCCGCGCCCTCGCAATCGCTGGCGGTGATGATGGGTGTGTGCACATAATGGAAGCCCCGTTCCTGGAAAAACTGGTGGACGGCATACGCGAGGCGGCTGCGCACGCGGAAGACGGCGCCGAAAAGATTCGAGCGCGGACGCAGGTGCGCGATTTCCCGGAGAAATTCCAGCGTGTGCCCTTTTTTCTGGAGCGGGTAGGTGGCGTCGGCTTGGCCGATGACGGTGATTTTTTCGGCGACGACCTCCCATTTCTGGCCCTGGCCCTTTGATTCGACCAGCCGGCCGCTCACTTCCAGGGCGGCTCCGGTGTTGGCCTGCGCGATGTTGGCATAATCCGGCAGGGTGGCGTCGGCGATGATCTGGATCCCTTTGAGCGAGGAGCCGTCGTTGAGCTCGATGAACGAAAAGGCCTTGGCGTCGCGGCGGGTCCGAACCCATCCCTGGAGAAAAATCGCGTCCCTTGGCGCCGTCGCACCCAAGGCGTCTTTGATGAGCGTGCGTGACATGGTGTGTGGCCGGGAAGCGAAGCGGGCGGCCTGCGGCGTGGCAAATCCGGAAACTCCGCCGCCCTTCGTCCGGGAAATCCCCGATGAATCCGGCGGGAGTTTTTCCCCGCGGCGAACGCGCCTTTGTGAGGCCTCCCGAGAACCAACCTTCGAATCACCGGTCTGCTGGAATGTATGAAAACGAAGATTCCCGCCCCCACAGGCCGCGCGACGCTGCGATTCGTCCCGACCTTCGCCATACTCGGCGCGATTGCACTCGCGGCCGGCTGCTCAGGCCCCGATTCGCACGTCGTCTCCGCTCCGCCGCCGCCAAACCCGACGGTCGTGCAGACGCCGACGGTGGTTCAGACCACCACCACGCAGACCCAGCCGGTGTCACAGAGCTATGTGACGACGACTTCGACCCCTGCGAACACGATTTATGTCACGCAGGCTCCGCCGGCGATGCAGCAGGAGGTCGTCCTGGCGCGTCCGTCATCGAGCCACGTTTGGGTGCCCGGTTATTGGACCTGGCGGAACGACCGTTACGAATGGATGGCCGGTCACTGGGAAATTCCCCCGACCGTGAACGCCACGTGGGTCGCTCCCCGCTGGGAACGCGAGGGCAATGCGTACAGATTTTACGAGGGCTATTGGGACTGAGCGGTAACTCCGGACTCTCTTAATCCCCTCTCGGCGTGAAGCACTTCGCGCCGTAACGAAAAACGGGGCGGGGTCTTTGACCCCGCCCTGCTTCGTTTTTATTCATCGGCATTCACCCGAATGGCTCAGACAGGTGGGACGCCTGCGCAACAGCCGGCACGTCTCCGCCAAGCTTGTTAGGGTGCGGGGGTTTCAATAGTTGTCACGGGTCCGCCACCCACGGCGGATTCAACCCCAGACCCCGATTATCCCAATGAAGAAGCAGTTCGTCATCTCAGTGATCGTGATGTTTCTCGTTTCGATGGCGCTCGGATTTGCCGTGCACGCCGTTTTGCTCAAGGACGATTACCTCAACATTCCCGCGCTAATGCGCAAGGAGGCGGACGCCCGCCGCCACTTCCCGGCGATGATCCTGGCGCACGTGTTTCTCGCGATCGGAGTGACGGCGATCTATCGGCGGGGGCGCGAAGCGGGGAAGGGAACCGCCGGACAGGGTGTTCGTTTCGGAATCCTCCTCGCGCTGTACTCCACGATCCCGATGTACCTGATTTATTATGCGGTCCAGCCGATGCCGCTCAACCTGGTGGAGAAGCAGCTGGTATTTGATTCCATCGCCACGGTGATCCTCGGGATCGTGGTCGCGGCGCTGAACTGTCAGCCCGTCGAAACCGCCGGCGCGGCGGCAATCTGACACTCCGGCATCCGGGCTGTCATCCGCGTCGTACACCCTGCGACGCGGATCACGGCGGGATCGGCCGGCTCAGTCTTCGGGCGCTATCCGCGCAGCCTGGCCGCCACCTCGACCAGCTTCGCGGTGCTCATTGAAAGATGGGCCTCGTGTTCGCACACGACGAGGTTGGCTCCGGGAATTGCCGCGGCCGCCCGGCGGGCCGCCGGCAACGGATAGTTGGCGTCGTCGGCGCCGTGAAAAAGCGTCAGCGGAATGCGCACGTCGCCCAGGTCGAAATCGAAGGCCCGCGCATAGAGCCGCATGTCCCACGCGGCCCCGCGGGTGCCCGGGCGAATCGCCTCCCGGATGATGTCGCTGAGGGTCCGGAACCTTCCCGGTTTCCCGAACCACGCGAGATCCGGCGGAGCGACCCGGTTTTTCATTTGCGCCAGCTCCTTTTCGTGAGCGCCGCGTCCCATCGCGGCCATCGCCTTGAGCACCGCGCCGAGCAGGAACGGCGCGCGTCGCGCGATCCACCAGATGATCCGGTTAGGCAACGGAAGAGCGGCCGTGACCTCGGGCCAGTCGACGCGCCAGCCGCCGGAAACGATGACGCCGGCGTGAATCCGTTCCGGAATGCGCGCGGCGCACGCGGCGACATAGGGGGCGCCGCCGGAATAGCCCCACACGCTGAATTTTTTCCAGCCGAGCGAATCGGCGAGCGCGGCGACGTCCGCAGGCCAGTGCGAAAATCCGCGCCGCGGCATGAAATCGGAGCCGCCGATTCCCGGCCGGTCGGGCGAGATCACGCGCAGCCCAAGCTGGGCGAGAGCCTCGTCCCCGATCAACAACGGTTCGAGACGCGAGGAGGGCGACCCGTGAAAATAAATCACCGGATGCCCGTCGTCGCTTCCGAATTCCGCGTAGGCCAGCCTGCGTCCATCGGGAAGGGTCAAATGGCGTTCGAGCATCTTGTCCGCCAAGGGCCCGCTCTATTTGACGAATCGACTGACGAATTCCCGCACCGGGGTCGCCGCAAGCGCCGCGCGGTCGGCAAACAGGGACATGAGCGGGTCGGCTTTGTCCGGGCCGAAGTGGGCAACGAAGGCGTCCCGGGCTTTTTTATGCAGCAGCGGAATGCCTTCCGCCCGGCGCCGCCGGTGGCCGACGGGATATTCGACCACGACCTTTTCGGTCTTCGTGCCATCGTGAAAGACGATCCGGACCGCGTTGGCGATCGAGCGCTTGTCCGGGTCGAGGTAGTCCTTCGAGTACTCCTTGTCCTCGACGACGGTCATCTTCGCCCGCAGGGCGTCGATCCGCGGATCCGCCGCGATCCCGTCTTCATAATGTTCCGCGGTCAGCGCGCCGAAGATCAGCCCGATGGCCGTCATGTACTGCAGGCAGTGATCCCGGTCGGCCGGATTGTGAAGCGGGCCCGACTTGTCGATGATCCTGAGGGCGGACTGGTGGGTCGTCAGCTCGACGCGCTCAATTTCCTCGAGCCGGCCTTTGATCCGCGGGTGGAGCTGGAGGGCGCACTCGACCGCGGTCTGGGCGTGAAACTCGGCGGGGTACGAAATCTTGAACAGGACATGTTCCATCACGTAGCTCCCGAGCGGACGCGCGAGCTTGACCGCATTCCCCTTGAATGAAACGTCCTGGAACCCCCACGTCTTCGCCGTCAGCACCGACGGGTAGCCCATCTCGCCCGTCATTGCGATCAAGGCCAGCCGCACGGCCCGGCTGGCGGCGTCGCCGGCCGCCCACGATTTCCGCGAGCCGGTGTTGGGCGCGTGACGGTAGGTCCGGAGAGCCGAGCCATCGAGCCAGGCGTGGGAAATCGCGTTCATGACCTGTTCGCGGGTTCCGCCGAGCATGGCCGTGACGACGGCGGTCGAGGCCACGCGGACCAGCAGCACGTGGTCAAGGCCGACGCGGTTGAAGGAATTCTCGAGCGCGAGCACGCCCTGGATTTCGTGGGCCTTCACCATGGCCACGAGCACATCCTGCATCGCGATCGGGGACCGTCGCGGAGGAATCGTGGCGTGAAAGGCGGCCGCCGGGCGCCCGGCGCCTTCGTTTTGGGAAATCCAGTCGGCGGTCGCGAGAATCGCCCCGAGGTTATCCGACGGATGACCCCATTCCGCCGCCAGCCACGTGTCGTTGAAGTCGAGCCAGCGGATGATCGTCCCGATGTTGAAGGCGCCTTGGACCGGATCGAGTTCGTAGCGTGTGCCCGGGACGCGTGAGCCATGCTCGATCGACGTGCCGGGGACGACGGGCCCGAGCAGTTTTGCGCAGGCCGGAAAACCGAGCGCCATGATCCCGCAGGCGAGCGTGTCGGCAAGGCACCAGCGCGCCGTGTCCATCGCCTCGGTGCTGCTGATTTTCGCCGACAGCGCATAGTCGGCAAGGTCGGCGATCAAATGATCGGGAGGAGGGCGCACGTTGCTGATCGGGGAGCTCATGGGAAAAAATCGACCGGGCGCGGGGCGTGCCTGGCGAGAAAAAGTCAGGGACGCTGGGCGAGCGGGATGAACGGCCGGTGATCCGGGCCGGTGTAGTGGGCGCCGGGCCGGATGATTTTGCCGTCGACGCGCTGCTCGACGACGTGCGCCGACCAGCCGGCGATGCGCGCCATGACAAACAGGGGCGTGAACATGAGGATCGGCACGCCGAGCCGATGGAAGGCGACGGCGCTGAACCAATCGAGGTTGGGAAACATTTTTTTCTCGGACCACATCAGCGCCTCGATCCGCTCGGCGATCGCGTACAGCCCGGGTTCCCCGTCATCCGCGGAAAGTTTGTGGGCGATCGCCTTGATGATCGGGTTTCGCGGATCGCCGGTGGTGTAGACCGGGTGCCCGAAGCCGATGACGATCTCCTTTTTGGCCAGACGTGCGCGCAGGTCGTGCTCGGCCTCGTCGGGGTCCTGGTAACGGCGCTGGATCTCGAGGGCCGCCTCGTTCGCTCCGCCGTGCTTGGGTCCCCGCAGCGCGCCGATGGCCCCGGTGATGCAGGAATAAAAATCGGAGCCGGTGCCGGCAATCACGCGCGCGGTGAACGTCGAGGCGTTGAACTCATGCTCCGCATAGAGAATCAGCGAGCGGTCCAGGGCGCGCGCATGCGCCGGGCTCGGCGCGCGCTGGTGGAGGAGGTGCAGGAAATGCGCGGCCACGGTCGGATCCGCGGTCTCGACCGGAATCCGTTTTCCCGTGGCGGTGAAGTGATGCCAGTAGAGCAGCATCGAGGGAAAGCAGGCGAGCAGCCGGTCGCCGATGGCGCGAGCGCTGTCGACCGTGCCGGCATTTCCCCCGGCGGCGGGAAGCGGCTCGGATTCCAGCTGGCCGAGCATCGAGCATCCGGTCCGCAGGACGTCCATGGGATGCGCCGTCGCAGGAATCTGTTCCAGGACGTTGCGGAGAGCGGCTGGCAGGCCCCGGAGCTGGACGAGGCGCGCGCGGTAGGCGCCGAGCTCGGCGTGATTCGGGAGGCGTTCGTGAATCAGCAGGAACGCGACCTCCTCGAACGTGGCCTGGGCGGCGATCTCGGAAATCTCATATCCGCGATAGTGCAGGTCGTTGCCGGAGCGGCCGACGGTGCAGATTGCCGTGTTGCCGGCGATGACGCCGGAAAGCGCCACGGATTTTTTGGCCTTGAAGCCGGGGGCGGTGGCGGGATCGGACATGGGTGAAAGTCGAAGGGGGGGGTGGCGGATCAACGCGGGCGCGAGGGTGTCTCCGGCGGCCGGTACCCGAGGACGTCGTAGAGCGCGGCGCGAGTCTGCATTTTTTCGACGACGTTTTGCTGGGTGCCTTCGCGGCGAAGGGCGGCGTACACCTCGAGCGAGGCGGCGGCGGCGGCGCGCGACGCCGACAGCGGATAAAGCACAAGCGCGACGCCGGCCGCGCGAAGTTCGGCGACGGTGAAGAAGGGAGTTTGTCCAAACTCCGTCAGGTTGGCCAGGACCGGGACCGCGACCGCCGCCGTGAATTTGGCATAGTCGGCCAGCGTGTGCAGCGCTTCGGGGAAAATCATGTCCGCGCCGGCGGCGACATAGGCCTTCGCCCGCGCGATGGCGGCGTCGACGCCCTCATTGGCGGCTGCATCCGTGCGCGCCATGACCACGAAATCCGGCGAGGGTTTTCCTGCGACCGCCGCCTTCACGCGGCCGGCCATCTCGTGGACGGGAACAATCTGCTTGCCGGGGAGGTGTCCGCATAATTTTGCCGGCACCTGGTCCTCGAGGTGCACCGCGGCCGCGCCGGCTTCGGCCATCGCGCGGACGGCGGCCGCAGGATCGTCCCAGCCCGTGTCGATGTCCACGAGCAGCGGCAAATTGACGCGGCCGGTGATCCGCCGGACGTCGATCAGCACGTCGTTCAACTCGGTGGTGCCATTGTCCGGGATGCCATACGAGTGGTTGGCGACGCCCGCGCCGGAAAGGTAAAGGGAGCGGAAGCCGGCGCGGGCCGCGAGCAATGCGGCGTAGGCGTTGATCGCTCCAGGGATCTGGAGCGGGCGTTCCTCGGCGAGTGCTGCCCTGAAACGGGCGCCGGGCGCGTCGACGGTGCTCATCCCTTCACCATGAAGCCGCTGCGGCGAAGTGTCCAGTATCCCCCTGCCAGCGCAGTTTCACGGCATCCTGCCGTCTTTGGCTTTTTTTTCCACGCGATTGAAACGCCAGGGCGCGAAGATGCGAAGATGGGTGCACCCGGAGGGGCATCGCGGCTGATTACGCCAGGATCTTTCCGAGTTCCTCGCGAATCACTTTTCCGACATGCGCGGCGTCGGCGGCAGAGAACCGTGCGCCGAGCGGGACCGACACCATCCGCCCGACCAGGTTGGACGTCCGTGGAAAATCCTCCTCGCGGTAGCCTTGCGCCGGCCACGCCCCGGTGGTGGGAAAGGGCGAAAAATTCGCCGTGTGCGTGGCGCCCGAGCGGCAATATTCGCGGGCGTATTGGCAGTAGGTCCCCGTGTGGGGGGCGAGGCTGACCCCGCGCTTCTGGGCGGCGGCCTTCAGCGCGAGGGCCTGCTCGTGGGTGGGCAGGAAAAAATAGGAATCGAACCCGAGGTCGCCGGACGGATCGGCGATCTTTCGCCACGCCAGGCCCGGGAGGGCCCCGACCTCGCGCTGCATGATTGCTCGCAACCGGCGGAGATGGCGGATCATGGGCAGCACCCGCGCGAATTGCGCGCATCCGACGGCGCCGGCGAGTTCCGTCATGCGGTAATTGCTTCCGGAAAAACCGACCACTTCGGGCGCCTTGATCGCGCGGTGCTCGTCGCGGTACTGCCCGATGTCGCTCATGCGCACCGCGCGCTCGTAAAGCCGGCCCTCCTGGGTCAGCACCATGCCGCCTTCGCCGGTGGTGATGACCTTTCGCTGCTGAAAGGAATAGGTCGCGATGTCGCCCATCGTGCCGACGCGCTTTCCCTTATAGGTGGCGCCGAGGCTTTCGGCGCAGTCCTCGAGGACCCACAGCTTGTTCCGTCGCGCCCGCTGCATGATTTCATCCATGTCGGCGGCGACGCCCTGGTAGTGGACGACGAGCACGCCGCGGGTCGCCGGAGTGGTGAGGCGCTCGATTTCGGCGGGATCGAGGTTGAGGGAGTCGTCGACTTCCGCGAGGACCGGTTTCGCGCCGACGCGAACGATCGCGGTGAAGCACGAGACCCAGCTCCACACGGGCAGGATCACTTCGTCGCCGGGTCCCACGCCGAGGGCGCCGAGCGCGACTTCGAGGGCGGCGGTCCCGCTGGTGACGCCGAGCGCGTACTTGCAGCGGTGCATTCTGGCCACGGCCCGTTCGAAGCGCGTCGCGAATCCCAGGCTGGGCAGGGCGCCGGGCCCGTAATACCGGAAGAGCGCGCCGTGCCGCATGACGCGCGCGACGTTGCGGGCCTCGGTCGCGCCGAGCAGGCATTCGCCAAGGCCCATCGCTGGAAGTTTCCGGATCGGTTTCGCGGCAGCGGCGGCGCGTTTGGGAGTTCGCTTCATCCCGGAAAGGATTTCCCGCCTGAAACCGCGCGCAAGACTTTAGGTGAAGGGTCGGGAGGGGGAGCGTTGAGACGGGTTTCGGAGTGGCATGGGTCTCCGACCCATGGGGCTGGACGCGGCCAACCCAATCGTCGCGCTTGGGGTGCTTGCGCAGTCGGACCTGGGTGCGGACCTGTCCGGGGGCTAGAGTCCAGCTTCACGGGTCGGAGACCCGTGCTACTTGCACAAAAAAAGGGCGGAGTCCGTGAGGACTCCGCCCTTGGAGAATAAGAACGGATTGGACCGGACTTAGAACTTGAGCGTGTTCGAGAACAGCCAGTTCCGCTTGGGAGCGAGAATCGGCGAACCGCTGCCGCCTTCGTTATAATCCTTGTCCGTGAGGTTATACACGGCGAAGGCACTCGTCAGCTTGTAGCCGAAGACTTCCCACGGATAGCTTACCCGCGCGTCAAACACGACGTAGTCGCCGGCCTGGTAGCCGCCCCGGAGGGGGTTCCAGTCAACATTGCGCGCCACGACCGCCTTGGACGAGTAACGCATGCCGAGACCGAAATCAGCACCACGAGCCATGCCGTCTGTCAGGGTGTACTTCCCGAAGAAGTTGAACCGATATTCCGGCACGTTCTCCAGACGGCTGTTGTAGTAGATGTCGATGTCGCGCTTTTGCGCCGGAGTGAGGGCCGCATAGCGGGAATCGTCCGGCTTCGGACGCGTGAGGTCAACCAGGGTCTTCGCGGTCCACAGCCATGAGCCGTTGATGACGGCCTGGAAGTTGCGGATCGGAGTCCAGATGACTTCAGCCTCGGTGCCCTCGACCCGGTTGGTCAGGTCGGTGGAGCGCCAGCGGAAGTTCACGGCGTTGTAGCCGCGGGAACCCGGAGCAAACAAGGTAGTGCTCAAGTTGAAGGGTTCCTGCAGGTTGCTCTGCTTCTGGGCGTCATCGAGTTTTTGGTTCGAGCGCTCCCCGCGGAAGACCGAGAACGTTCCGACAATCTTGTCGTCAGGCGTCGAGATCTTCGCGCCGAATTCGATGTTCTTGCCGGTCTCGTTCTTGATCTGGGCGTAGGCGCCGCGGGCGACCATGATCGCCTTGGCTTGCGCGACCGAGGTCACGAGCGTGCCCATGTAGTTGAAGGAGCCCGGGTGGGAACCTTCACCGTAATCGAGCGCACTCTGGTAAACGCTCAGTTCGTCACTGAGGCCGGGGCCGGGGAAGAAGCCGCCGACATTGCCCGAGTTGAACTTGAACGTCTTCGACCACGAGGTGTACACGTTGATCGACTTGGTGACCGCAAAGGACGCGCCCGCCATGGCGGAACGGCCTCGGAAATCATAAGGAATCGTCTGCTGGTAGGCCTTCGAGTTACCCCAGACATCTTCAGGATACTTGTTGGGGTTCTGCGGCATATCATTCGGATAGATATACCAGGGGAAGTTGTTCGACTGGTCCTGCCAGCGCTCATAGCGCTTTTCCTCGCGGTAACCCGCCAGGAGGGTGAGGCGGTCATCGAACAACGAAGCCTGATAATTGGCGTACAAGCTCGACAGGGTCGGACGGTAGCCATCCTGGCCGTTCGCCATATCCTGCCAGTAGACGCTGATGTCGGGCTCGATTTCCGCTCCCGGGTCCCAGTTGTTGTAGATCTGGCGGACCGGCTTGATGTTTCCAGCGCGATCGCGAATGACCTGATTCAGTGGCACGGCGCCGAAGTCGTACTTGCCGGGATTGACGACGTAATCCGGGTTGGCAACCGGGTTGCGCGCGCCGGGCAGGAATGCCCAGTTCACGTCGCTGGCGCCCGCATGACCCCAGTACTCCTGGCGCCAATCGGCCTTCTGTCCGCCGATGAGCAGCTTGCTCTTGATGCCCCAGATGTCGGCCTTGAAGACCAAGTCGAGGGAGGACGTCTTCGTCGTGCGAAGGTAGCCTGAGCCACCGGCGCTGAGTCCGACGTTCCAGTGCACGCCGTCGGCATAGGGTAACGTGTTCGCGCTGTTGCCGAAGTTATTGAAGTACTCCCCGGCGCGAACCCAGGCGGCGCGGCCGCTGAGCCATTCGAACGGCGTGAATTCCAACGTGGCGGTCGCGGTCTTGATTTCGTTGTCCGTCCAGTCGCCGCGACTGTTGTAGTTGAAACTTTCGTCGTGAATGAAATTGCCGCTCTTGTCGGTGTAATAGCCACCGCGCTGAACGCTCGTGATCGAGGGCAAGTAGAGATCGTTGAGTGCGACGCGTTGGTTGTTCTTATACGTCGTGTAGCCGACCGTCGGCGTCGTGGTGGTATGGACCGCCACACTTTGAATTATGGTCGGAAACGTCGCCGCTTGCCCGGCCCCTCCGGCGTTGGCCGGAATTCCAGGAATAGTGTTCCCGAGAATGTTGGTTTGGTAAACGACACCGGCGATCGAAACGGTATTGGCGTTGAACACCTGGCGGCCGGCGCCGCTGTTGACGATGTCGGTCACCGTGGCCGTCGAAGTGCCGTAGGCACCGGTCGTGGCCGCGGCTTTCCAGCCCGCAAAATCGCTGTAGATCCAGTCGTAATCGTTATAGGCGAAGCGCTCCTTCAAGTACTCGAAGTCGAAGTTCACCTTCACCTTGCCGTTGTCGAAAGGAACGAAGGTGAACGACGGCGTGACGTTGAAGTTCTTCTTGTATTCGAACCGGCGCTGGCCGGTCGTGTCTTCCCAGCCGCCGACAAAACGGAACGCGGCTTTCTTTGAAAGCACGGTGTTTTGGTCGAACTTCACCTTGTCGCCGCCATTGTCGTCGACCATGTAGGTGAAGAGCGTCGGGAGTTTGGCAAAGGTCGCGCGCTTCGTGATGAAGTTGATGACGCCGCCAGGATAGCCTTGGCCAAAGAACACCGAGGCCGGACCCTTGACGATTTCGACGCGTTCGACGTTGTCCAAGTTCCATGCGTTGTAACGCAGGAGACCGTCGCGCATGATATTGCTCACCTGGAAACCGCGCATCGTGAAGTTGCCTTGCGGAGTCTCGGTGTTCGCCGGAACGCGCATCACGAAACGACCGTCGCCCGAGGACGCTGACGAATAACGGAACAGGTCGGTCAGGGACCGGGCGTTGGTGTCGTCAAGGAACTCGCGTGAAACGACCGAAATGTTCAGCGGTACTTTCTGAACCTCCATGCCGATCTTCGTCGCCGTCGCGGAATTGGTCTTGAGGTAGCCGAAGTCCTTGTCGTCGCGAACCTGGAACGGCGACAGCGTCTGCACGCCGACGTCGGTCCCGAGCGAACCGGCCGAGGCTGCGGTCGCATCCGTGGTCCGGGTGGTGGTGGTAGTCGTGGTGGCGGTCGCATCCGCAGTGCCCTCGAGCTGAGCGAGACGTCGGCGCAACGCCGCATTCTCCTCCTGTAGCTTTTGCACGTCGTCACTGCTTGCGGCTCGCAAATTCGGAGCCGAAACAGCAACCAACGCGGCCAAACAGGCGACCAGATACTTGCTGGGCCTGTGCATTGGATAGCTGATTTCTGATTTCATTCTTATGGGGGTGGTTTGTAGTTTCCGGTTTTGAATCCGCTCGCGCGGACTCAAGAATCGGGAAAGGGGGAGGGGTAAAGAACGCGCTCCGCGCGGGGGAGCGGGAACCGTGGGGGGCAGGCAGGCCTAGAAAAGAGGGCGGGGGGACTTTGGCAAGAGAGTCTTTGCAGCTATTCTTGAATGATCACACGATCAATTGCTTCGCCGGCGTCATCGTGACCAGCGTTGGCGCGACCGTAATTCCGATCCGACCGATCGCTTGGGGGTTTTCAACCCGCCAAACCAGGTGGTCCACGACTTTGCGCACCAACGTTGGCAAGTTGATGTCGAGAGCGGCGGGGAGATGATCCAGATTATGGTAGATGACCGGATTATAATTTCCCAGGACGGCTTCGAAATCGCGCTCCGATTTGAGTCCGGCTTGACGGAGCGCGCGAAACAGCGAGCCGCAGAAGTGATCCACTGGCATGTAGAGTCCCGTCGGCCGCGGCGTCGACTGCATCAGGCGGCGCACCAAGGTGTCGCTCTCCTCGTGGAGCGGGGTGATTTCGAGAAAACTGGTTCCAGGACGCGTCTTGCCCAAAATATTGTGCACGGTCAGCCCAAGCTCCTTCGCGCGCTCGCCGAATGCCTTCACCCGCCAGGCGACGGCGCTGTACCCGGGATCTGTCGAAATGACCGCAAGAGTCTTGTGCCCCTTTGAATGAAGATAGTCGACGGCGAGGCGGCCATTAAGGTCGTTGTCGGGCTCGACGTAGTCGCCGGCGAAAGTCGACGTGCGGCGCGTCATGAACCAAACGTGGGGCATTTCCCCTAATTTCTGAAGGCACGCAGGGGAGGGCTCCATTCCTTGAATGACGACTCCATCGACCTGCCGCTCGGCCAGCATCCGCGGCAAGTCGTCCGGCGTGTCGGAGAAAAGCACGCTCAATTCAATGCGCTGGCGTTCGTTCGCCGGCTGGATCTGAAGCAGGTGGTCCTGGAACCAGTTTGTGCTGGAAGTCTTTTTCGCGCCGACAAACCAGACCGCGATCTTCTTCGGAGCGGCGAGACGGGACTTCGGTCCGCGCCGCCGATGGAGCGGCGTGGGAGTATAATTCACCGCCGTCATCACCGCCTGGACGCGGGCGAGCCGGTCCGGAGCGACCAGATGTGGCTGATTAATTACGCGGGAGACCGTGGCCGGGGAGACTTTGGCCCGGTGGGCAATATCGGCAATGAGCATTGGCTGGGGGTGGGCCGTGAACGTTTCAGAAAACAATTCTGAAACTCAGCTGTCCCCGTCAAGCAGTTTCCGGCCGGCTGACCGGCGCGTCGCGCCCGTCCTGCGTCAGGTGGATGATTGTTTCGCGGCGCGGCGAAGGGCGCGTTTCCAAGCTCCTGCGTATTCCTGTCGCGCCCGGATGGCATCGGGCCAGGGCGGCGGGTTGGTGCTCACGTGATAGCCGTGGCTGCAGCCGAGTTCGGGGCAGGTCCAGAGTTCGCCGCGCGGCTCGGGGCCTTGGAGCCAGAGAGTGAAAAGGTCTTCCACGAAAGCCAGGTAGTCCTCGAATTCCGGCGTCAGCCGGCCGCGGCCATTCGTCACCGGGATCTGGCAATGCTGGCTGTTGAACGGACGCAGGTGAAACAGATTGGACCGCTGGATCAGCTTCGGCCAGGCGAGAAGCCGCGCCGAATAGGAAGAGGGCAGCACGTGTTTGGAAACGGCGAAGTGCGAATGATCCCACGTCACCGGCATCAGCCGTCCCGTGGCGCGGCGGAACCGCCGGGCGATCTCCTCGAATTTCTCGGGCGTCTCCGTCGAGGTGTCGCGATGCGTCTCGATGTGCACGCCGACGCCGAGTTCGTCGGACATCCGGATCAGCTTGACGGCGAGTTTCGCCGCGACGGCCGGCGGGGTGTCATGATCCAGAAGCTGCACATTCATGTAGTGCACCCCCAGATCCCGCTGGAGAATGATCTGCTTTCGGGCGGACGCCACGTTCGAGCCGTCAAATCCGCCCATCATGACCAGCCCGAGTTTCCGCGCGATCGCCCCGATCTCCGGATTGATCACCGCCGCGATTCCATCGAAGCCGGCCTCCTTGATCGCCTTCATTTTCCGCGCCAGCGGCCACTCGTTCCGGGCCGTGGGATAACGCATCATCGACCAAGGCGTCGCACATTGGATCAAACGCGGGGTGGGAAGATTCTTGCGGGGCTTCATATGAAAATTCAGGGAAAATGCTGATTGAAATGCTGAATAAAGCAGTTCCATGCTGGGACCTCTCTCCTCGGGAGACAACCCCTTAAATATGCTTCTGAATCCGGTAAAGCGCCGCAGCATCATGGTTTTGATGACGCTGTTGATGGGGGTGCAGGGCACTCTCGCAGGGGCGGAGGCGGGAAGGTTATCCGACGCCGAGATTGCCCGCCGTTTTCAGGATCGGCGGCGCGAGGTCCTCGACAGTTCGGTTGCAGCCGTCAATGCCGCCGATCTGGCGAAGGGCGGCTATTTCGATGTCGCGGCATGCCTGCAGCGCGGCGAACGCGTGGATGCGGCGCTGGCCCGGTTTGCCAAAATCACGGCGCCCATGCCGACCGAGAACATGTTTTGGATGTTCCCGATGGTCTCGGTCATGATGGCGGGCGACCGGAATCTCGATGCGCGGGCGCGGGCGCGGATCGCAGAGTTGTGGCGGACCTACTGGCCGAGCCGCGGCGACAC
This sequence comes from Verrucomicrobiota bacterium, assembly GCA_028293565.1. Classification (GTDB taxonomy): domain Bacteria; phylum Verrucomicrobiota; class Verrucomicrobiia; order Opitutales; family Opitutaceae; genus Opi-474. The sequence continues at coordinate 14,150 of JAQGON010000008.1, forward strand.
CGAGAACCACTGGGCGATGTATTATTCCACGCTCTACCTGGCCGCGCAGTCCTATCCCGGCGCCGGGCCGGAGAAGTGGTTCAACGGAAAATCCTCGGCGGAGAACATGGCGGAGGCGCGGAGTTACCTCGAGCACTGGATCTCGATCACGACCTCGATCGGGCAGGGGGAATATGATTCTCCCAACTACCTCGAGGAATACGTCGTCGCGCTGTGCCTGCTTTCCGGCTGGGCCGACGATCCCGGGCTGAAGCACCGGGCGCACATGCTCCTTGATTATATGATCTACGACTATGCCGTGGAATCGCTGGAAGGTTATTACGGCGGGGCCCACAGCCGGGTTTATCCGAAGCAGATCATCGCGCCCGGACAGACGCCGGCGATGGCGCTCGGATGGCTCCTCTTCGGTTTTGGCGAACGGCAGGCCAACGGCACCGTGCAGCTGCTGGCGCTGAGCGGCTATGCTCCGCCGCCGATCCTGGAACGCATCGCGCGCGATCGCGATCGTCCCTATGTCGAGCGCGAGCTGAAACGAACGCGGTGGCGGATGCGCAACGCCGGCCCGGAGTCCATCGCGATCGGCGACAAGCGCACCGTGCCGGTATATAAATACAGCTATGTCGACCACGATTTCATCCTCGGCTCGACGCAGGGAGGATTGCTTCAGCCGATCCAGCAGCAGACCTGGAGCCTGATCTGGCGGACCGGCCTTCCGGCGACCAAGGCGGCGAATACTTTCTTTGGACTCCAGCCGTATTCCTCGCCGGTGGAGGGCACGATGTACTTCGGCGGGGACTGGGACACGCTCACCGACATGATCGCACGCTCCAAGCGGGATTACGACACGCCGGACAAGCTTCCCGGCGGCTCCCCCTTCGAGCAGGTTTTTCAGCAGGGCGCGGCGCTCGTGGCGCTGTATGATATTCCCGAGGGGACGCGTTTCCCGCTCGTGACGGTTTTCTTTTCGCGGGATTTGAATAACACCGACGAGGATGCATCGGGCTGGATCTTCGCCCAGGGCGGACCGGCCTACCTGGCTTACCGTCCATTCGCAGCGGGCGAATGGAAACCCAATGACTGGACGGGATTGTTCCGATCCGGCGACGCGGGCTGGGTGGGCCCGGGTTTTTCGGAATGGGGCACGGGACACCGCTGCTATGTCAGCGGCGCCCTGCGGAACGGTTACGTCGTCCAGGTCGCGCCCGCGCGGAATTTTCCCTCCTACGAGGCGTTCAAGTCGGCGGTGCGGGCCCTGCCTTTGAAATTCGCGACGAGTCCTGCGCCCGAAGCGACGTTCACCACGCTGGACGGCACGGTGCTGCACGTGAAATACGGCGCGCCTCCGCAGGTGAACAAACGGCCGGTCGATTTTTCCGCATGGCCGCTTTTCGAAAGTCCCTTCGGCCACGCGAAGCGCGGCAGCCACCAGCTTGAAATCGTGCACCGCGGAGAGCGCCTGCTCCTCGATTTCCAGCGCAACGCGAGCGAGCAATCGGCGCTCCCGGCCCAGCCATGATCCGGCGTCTTTCCTTTTTTCTCCTGCTCGCCGCCGGCCTCCGCGCGGCTCCGGAGCCGGTTTCGACCCATCGCTTTTACGCCGCGGTGGGGATGACCAAGGCGCAGAAAAACACTTCCACGCCGCTCGATTCCGGGATCTACCTGCGGGGGGAGGATGGCAAGTGGACGCTTTTCGGCCCGCGAATTCTCGGCGTGACCAGCCTGGCAATGAGTCCCGCAGACTCCCAGGTCTTGCTGCTCGCGAGCGCCGACGGCATCGTGCGCACGAACGATGGCGGAAAGTCGTGGCGGAAAGTCACGGGCTGGGAGGTCGCCGACGTCCGCAGCATCGTCTTTGACCCGCGCGATCCGCGAAAGGTCTATGCGGCGACGACGTGGGGTCCGCTGCGGTCCGAGGATGGCGGCGACACTTGGGCGCTGGCGGAAAAGGGTCTGACCAAGCTTTATTGCCAGACGATCGTCGCGGACACCGCGCGTCCGGGCCGGGTTCTGCTCGGCACGGAGGACGGCGTCTATCTGTCGACCAACCGCGCGGCTTCCTGGCGCCGGGCTCGTTTCCCGACGGCATCGGTGCTTCGACTCGCGCAGAGCGCGGCTGATCCGAAGCTGGTGGCCGCGGTCACGCAAGGACACGGGGCATGGCTTTCGCGGGACGCCGGGCGATCATGGAGCGCGACGGATTTGTCGACGGCCACGGCAAACCTTTATGCCCTCGCGCTCTCGCCGCACGATGCGGCGCAGATGGCGATTGGCGGGTGGGGCGCGGGCGTGCGCGTTTCGGCCGACGGTGGACAGAACTGGAGCGACCGGACCGCGGGGCTGCCTGCACGAAACATCTTCGTCCTCGCGTTCGACCCGGACGCGAAGGGCCGCCTCTGGGCGTCCACTTTCGAGGAGGGGACATTCTATTCCGACGACCTTGGCGCGACGTGGCACGACGGCGGCCTCTATGGCGCCTACGCGTCGGATTTCGTTTTCCTTCCCGCGAGGCGCTGAGCGCGTCCCCGAATTTTTTTCCCGTGCCCGAAAAACCTTTTGTCAATTCCGCCTCCTGGATCTGGTCCGCCGAGGGATCCCACTCGGCGCCTCCCCCCGAGGCGGCGACGCCCTCGCACTATCAGGTGCGCTATTTCCGGCGCAGTTTCGACGTCGACGAACCCGGCGCGGCGAGGCTGACGGTGCACGTGTCCGGCGACAGCCGTTATCTTTTTTTCTGCAACGGGACCCTGATTGGGCGCGGCCCGGCGAAGGGCGACGTGAACCACCATTTCTACGAGACGTTCGATCTGGCGCCGCAGCTGCGGCGCGGGCGGAACGTGCTCGCCGCGCTGGTGCTCGACATGTCGCGGGTGGCGCATCGTCCGGCGCTGCTCGGTCCGCCGTGTTCGGTGATGACCTACACCGGGGGATTCCTCCTCGAAGGAACCCTGCTGGCCTCGGGCGGCGCGGCGGCGGTTGACCTTCGCACCGACGGGACCTGGAAGGTGGCGGTCGACAAGGCGCACCGGTTTCAAAACGAAAACACCACCTTCGAGGGCTATCTCGGCTATTTCGAACACCGCATTTCGAAATTGATTCCGGCGGGATGGAATCTGGCTGAATTCGATGACTCGACGTGGCCGTCCGCCCACGTGCTGTTCAAGGCCGAGCTGCTGGAGAACCGGCGCGATCCGGCCAGCCCCTATGGATTGATGCCGCGGATGGTCCCGATGCTGGAGGAGACGGCGCCGGAGAAGTTCGCCGATGCCTTCCTCGCGGGCGGCGGACGGGTTTCTCCGGACTGGGATGCGCTACTGGAAAATCGGGGCGAGCTCACCCTGCCGGCCAATGCGAGCGTGAGCCTGGTCCTCGACGCCGGCATTCTTACGACGGCGTTTCCGCACGTCGAGGTGCGCGGCGGCGGCGGGTCGGTTGTCCGCCTCACCTATGCCGAGGCGCTGCGCCTTCCGTGGAACACCCCCGACGCGAAGCTCCTCGGGAAACAGCAGCCGCTGGCCAACCTCGCCTCGCATTTCGCCGACGAGAGCCGCGGATGGACCTTCGACCGGCGCGGCGAGGTGACGGGCTGGTGCGACATCTGGGAGCCGTCCGGCCGCGAGGACACCTTCGAACCGCTGCACTGGCGGGCCTTCCGCTACGTCGGGCTCCAGATCAAGGTCGGCTCCGCGCCGCTGACGTTGCGGGGCGTGACGCACCGGTTCACTGCGTATCCCTATCGCATCGCCGCCACGTTCCAGTCGTCGGATGTTTCGCTCGACAAAATCTGGAACGTCGGCCTGCACACGATGCGGATGTGCTCGCACGAGACGTTCGAGGACTGCCCGCATTACGAGCAGATGCAGTATGCGGGTGACACGATGATCACGTCGAAAGTCGCGATGCTGACGACCGGAGATTATCGGCTCAGCCGGCAGGCGCTGTACCACTTCGACTGGTCGCGGCTGTCGGACGGGCTGACCCAGGCGCGATTCCCGTCGCGCCTCGTGCAGGTCATCCCGGCCTGGAGCATTCATTGGATCACGAATCTCAAGGATTATTTCCACTGCAGCGGCGATGCGGCGACGCTGCGGGATCTGCTGCCCGGCGTGCGCGCGGTGCTGGACTGGTACCGGCGCCATGCCGACACGGAAGGGCTGCCGGCGCGGCTGCCCTATTGGAACATCACGGACTGGTGCCCCTGGTGGCCGCGCGGCGTCGTGCCCGGCGCGGACATCGGGCCGACATGCATTCATTCCGCGCAGTACATCAATGCCCTCGATGAAGCTGCGGGGCTGCTTCGCGAGAGCGGCGCAGCAGGCGAGGCGGACTCGCTGGCGCAGGAAGCCGCGGGCCTCCGCCGCCGCGCGCACGTGAAATTCTGGTCCGAGACCGAGGGACTTTATTTCGACCGGCCGGGCGGACCGGAGGTGAGTCAATATGGGAACGCCTGGGCGATTGTCGCCGGTCTCGCGGGAGAACGGGAGCGCGCGATCATGCTCAAACGTTTTCCCCACGACGGGAAACTGGCGCCCGGCTCCTTTTTCTGGTGGCACACCGGCTTTGCGGCGCTGGCGAAATGCGGCCGGGCGGACGAGATCCCGAAATATCTCGGCCCGTGGCACGAATCGATCGGGTATGGCCTGTCGACGTTCGTCGAGGAGAACAGCTACTGGCGCTCGCTCTGCCATGCGTGGAGCGCGCATCCGGTGCTGGAGTTCCAGCAGCGCATCCTCGGCGTCACGGCCACCGCGCCCGGATTCGCGAAAGTTCGCATCGCGCCGAACCGCTGCGGACTGGCGCACGCCGCGGGCAGCGTCTGCACGCCGCACGGGCTGATCGAGGTGGCGTGGCGTGTCGACGCGGGAAAATTCCACCTGAAGGTTTCGGCGCCGGCCGGGATCGAAGCCACCGTCGCGGGCCCCGACGGATCGGGCCGGACGTTCACCGGAAACTACGAGGAGGCGTTTGCCCTCGCATGAGCACGCTGCGACTCGAACACGACGCGGGAAAGGCGGTGGGCGTGTTCGCGGACAATTCCCTGCTCTGCCGTTACGTGTATGTCTCGGCCGAGGAGCCGAAGGAATCGCCGCGGCCCTATTTTCATCCGCTGAATTCGCTCGCCGGCGACACGCTGACGAATTTCCGCCCCAACGATCATCCGTGGCACCACGGGCTCTCGTTCACGCTGACCCACGTTTCAGGGATAAATTTCTGGGGAGGCCCGACCTGCCGGCGCGAGGATGGCTACCAGCTCCGGGACGACCACGGCGAGCAGCGGCACACGGCATGGACGGAATGCAGCGCCGGTGGCAGCCGCGCGACGCTGGCCCATGCCCTGGAATGGCGGACGCCGGCCGAGAAAATTTTCCAGGAGGAACGCGAGATCGCGATCGCGGCGGATTCATCCGCGGGAACGTGGTCCTTGCGCTGGAAGGCCCGGCTGCGGAATGTCACCGGCCGTGAGCTTTCACTCGGGAACCCGCACTCGTTCGGCGGCCTGCCGGGATCGCATTACACCGGGCTGCAGTTTCGCGGCGCGCGCGAGCTGCTCGACGACCATCTCGATCCGACCATCCGGATTGTCGCGGAAGGCGGACTCGAGGGCGACAAGGCCGTGCACGGCGCCTCCGCGCGCTGGATGGAATGGCACGGGCAGCTGGATGAGACCTTGCACCGAGTGGTCCTGCGGTTTGAAAATAACCCGGGTCCGCTGCATTGGTTTGTCCGCCGCGGCTATCCGCTCGCGGCGTTTCCGCTCCAGTTCGACCAGGACCTGAAGATCGCGCCCCGCGCGACGCTCGAAGTCGATCACACGCTCACCTTCACCGCGGCATGAACGTCAACCGGAAGACCTTTCTCCGCCGCCTCGGCGCCGGCGCCCTCGGGTTGATGGCGACGCGCGGGTGGGCGGAGAGGGACGACGGATCCCCGTCGGCGGCGACGCCGGTCTGGAACGGCGAGGATCCGGAGAGATTCTGGCGGCAGGTGCGCGCGCAGTTTCCGATGACGCCCGAGCGGATTTATTTCAACACGGGCGGGCTCGGCCCGGCGCCGCGGCGGGTGCTGGACATGCTGACCGTCGCCGGCCGGCAGCTGCAGGAGCGGGTCGAGACCGGGCACGATTCCTTTTCGCCGGCGCGCGCGATTGTCGCGGATTACCTCGGCGCCAAGCCGGAGGAGATCTGTTTCGTCCGCAACACCACCGAAGGCACCAACATCGTGGCGAGCGGGCTGGCGCTGCAGGCGGCCGACGAGGTCATCTTCGAGTCCCATGCCCACCCCGGCGGATCGTTTCCCTGGCTCAACCGCCAGCGCGCCGACGGGATCGCGGTGAAGACCTTCGAGCCGGATCCGCAGAACGCCGCGGCCAACGTCGCGCGCATCGAGGCGCTGATCACGCCGCGGACCCGCGTGATCCAGGTTTCGCACGTGACGTCCCCGACCGGCATCGTCCTGCCCGTGCAGGCGATCGGGGAACTCGCGCGCCGTCACGATCTTTGGTTTCACGTCGACGGCGCCCAGTCCGCGGGGATGATTCCCGTCGACCTCCGCACGCTCGGCTGCGACTCGTTCGCCACCAGCGGTCACAAGTGGATGGGCGGGCCGCACGAGACCGGCGTGCTGTGGATCCGGTCGGACCGGATCGAGCGGATCACTCCGCGGCAGGTCGGCGCTTATTCGAGCGAGGACATGAATCTCCGGAATCCGGGCCCGTTCGTCTACAGCCCCGGGGCGCACCGCTACGAATACGGCACGCGCAACGCCGCCTCCGTGCTCGCGCTGGCCGAGGCCGTCCGGTTCCAGAACGAGATCGGACGCGAGCGGATCGCGGCACGCGGCCACGCCCTGGCGGAACGCGTCCGGGCCGGGCTGGAAAAAATCGACGGCGTGGACGTGCTGACCCCCAGGGATCCCGCGTCCCGCGGGTCGATCATCACGTTTCGCACGGCGAAGGTCGGCTACCAGGCGCTCTTTGGACGGCTGCTCGGAGATTACCGCCTTCGCTGCCGGCCGGTCTCGGAGGTCGGGCTCGATGCGACGCGGGTTTCGACCCATCTCTTTAATTCCCCCTCGGAATGCGACCTCCTCATCGGGGCGCTCGATGAAATCCTGAAAAAAACCTGACGCCTCCGGCCGTTTCTCCTACCGCGGCCGCGCCTCCCCATCATGCCCTTCGATCGCCGGACTTTTCTTCAAAACGCGGGCGTCGCCGCATTCGCGGCGGTTGCGATCCGCCGCCTTGGCGCGGCTCCGGTCCCGACCTCGCTGGTGCCGGCGCTGCCCCGCTTCGATGCGTCGCATCCGGACGCTTTCTGGGCGGCCGTCCGCGCGCAGTATCCGCTGCGCGACGATCCCGTCTATTTGAACTGCGGCGGGCTGGGGCCGACGCCGCAGCCCGTATTGAACACGGTGTTCGAGACGATGACGGCGATGCAGCAGCATTCCGAGCCGGAGCATCCACAGCATGTCGATCCGGCGCGGAAAACCATGGCGCGCTTCCTGGGCGTGGAACCCGCGGAGATCTGTTTCGTGCGCAACACGACCGAGGGAAATTCAATCGTGGCCGCCGGACTCCGACTTCAGGCCGGCGACGAAGTCATCTTTGAATCCCACGCTCATCCCGGCGGATCCTACCCGTGGTTCAACCAGGCGAAACAGCGCGGGATCGTCGTGCGGCTGTTCGAGCCGGACCACGAGCACGCGGAGGGCAACGTGGAGCGGATCCGGACGCTGATCACACCGCGCACGAAGGTGATCCAGGTCAGCCATCTCACCTGCACCACCGGCCTGGCGATGCCGGTGCGCGCGATCGCGGCGCTCGCGCAGGCGCACGGGATCTGGTTCCACATCGACGGCGCCCAGTCGGTCGGGATGATTCCGGTGAACATCGACGCGATCGGCTGCGATTCGTACGCGACGAGCGGTCACAAGTGGCTCGGGGGCCCGCATGAAACCGGGATATTCTATCTGCGGCGCGCGCGGCTCGAGGAAGTCGCCGTCCCCGAGATCGGCTCCTATTCGGGCGACCTCCCTTTTCTCCCAGGAACCATCGCGCTCGAGCCGTCCGCGACGCGCTTTGAATACGGCACGCGCAACCTCGGTCTCATCGCCGGCCTCGAAACCGCCGTGCGTTTCCAGGAGGAGATCGGGCGGGAGCGGATCGCGGCCCATGGCCATGAGCTCGTGTCGCGGCTGATCGACGGAATTTCCGGCGTCGACGGAATCGAGATCCTGACGCCCCGCCTCGATGCGATGCGCGGGTCGATGGCGACGATCCGCCACGCGCGCGCGAACCCCGGCCGGCTCACGGGTTACCTGCAGAAAAAACACCGCCTTCGCTGCCGGCCAGTCGGCGAACAGAAACTCGAGGCGGTGCGGATCTCGTTCCACGTGTTCAATTCGGCCGCCGAATGCGACCGGGTGATCGCCGCCGTCCGCGCTTCGGCGCGCGATCTCTGAACGATGACGCCGACCTCAATCCGCCACTTCGGCGACCAGCTCGATTTCCACCGGTGCGCCGCCGGGCAGGGACGCGACCCCGACCGACGCGCGCGCGTGCCGGCCCCGCTCGCCGAAGACGGCCACGAAAAGGTCCGACGCGCCGTTCACCACCTTCGGCTGGGCGCCGAATTCCGGAGTGCAGTTGACGAACCCTCCCACCCGGACGATGCGCGTGACCCGCGAGAGCTCTCCGATCTCGGCCTTGAGCGCCGCCAGGAGCTGCAGTGCGCACAGGCGCGCGGTGTTCGCGCCCTCCGCCTCGGTCATGTCGCGCCCGATCCGGCCCGCGATGATTTTTCCATCGGGTCCGCGCGCAATCTGGCCCGCCAGGAACACCAGCCGGCCGGAGCGCACGGCGGGCACGTAATTCGCGATGACCGCGGCGGGCGCGGGCAGGGCCAGGCCGAGCTCCTGCAGTTTCCGCTCGGGCGAAACAGTTTCAGCGGCGGCCGCGAAGGACGCCAGCCCTCCAGCCAGCCACAGGGCGATCAGGATGTTTTTCATGGGGTGATCGAATAAACCCGCTCCTCTCTCCCGCCGCAATTCCCGAACCGTTTCCTTTTTCATGCGCAAACTTTCATTCGTGTTCCTCGCCCTCATGTCGGCCGCCGCCGTGCGCGGCGCCAGTCCCGCGGCCCGGCATGACCTTTATCTCTGCGCGGCGGTCAACAAGGGCTACGTCATCGGCTCGGCGATCGTGACGATGAACGGATTGTTCCTTCGGGACGAAGCCGGCGGGTTCCGGCACATCGGGAACAACGACACGAGCGTCCGCGGCGCGGCCTTCGATCCCCGCGACCGCCGGGTGATTTATCTCGGGGCCAACAACGGCTGCTGGCGGAGCCTCGACGGCGGGGAGAGCTGGCGCATCACGACGAGCTGGGACATGACCGAGCCTCCGGACGTCGAGGTCGACCCGAACGCGCCCGACCATGTTTACCTGGCGCTTCCGGACGGCGTTGCCGTCTCGTCGGACCGCGCGCAAACCTGGCAGCGGCGCGAAACGGGCCTCCCGGCGCGCGGCAAGTACACGCAGGTCATCTCGGTCGACCGCACGCGGGCCGGTCGCGTGCTGGCGGGCTGCGAATCGGGAATCTATCTGACCAACGACGGGGGGGAGCGCTGGCGGCGGGTTCTGCCCACGGAAACGACGGTCAACGACCTTCAGCAATCGCCCCACGATCCGCGGCTCTGGCTGGCGGCGACCCAGAGCAACGGCGCCTGGTTTTCGCGCAACGGCGGCAAGGCCTGGGAAAAAATCGCGGCCTTCCAGGGCGGCGAGACGCTTTACAACGCGGCGTTTGATCCGACCAATCCGAAACGGCTCGCCATCGGGAGCTGGGCGCTGGGGGTGGTGACTTCCGAGGACGCCGGCCAGACCTGGGTGGCCCGCAATGCCGGCCTCCCGGAGTCGCACCACGTGTGGCGAATCGCGGTCGATCCGGATTCCGGCCGGCTGTACGCGAGCGTGCTCGAGGAGGCGCTCTATTGCTCCGACGATTTTGGGCGCACGTGGAAATCGGGCGGGATGGAAGGCTCGGTCGTCAGCCGTTTCGTGTTCAGGCCGGCGGCGGCGAAATAATCCGGATCTCCCGCCATGAAAAAACTCGTTTTTCTTCTCCTCGCCGCTTCGCTGCTGCCCATCGCGGCCCACGCCCAGCCGGCCTTCAGCGGGCCTCCACCATCGCGGGCGGTGGTCCAGGACGCCGACCGGCGCCGCGAGGAATATTTCAGCCGGATCGACGAAGCGCTCGCCTGGAAGGCCGCGTCCGTGAAATTGGACACGCCCGAGGCGATCATGAAGATGAAGGACATGAGCGCGATCGCGGCGAAGCTCGTGCGTCGCGAGGACGTGGCGGGCTGTTCGGCGGCGGTCATCGAAATCATGAAGACGCCCTCGACCGGCCCCTTCTGGATGTTTCCGGTCGCCTGCGTCGCGTACACCGGCCGCGACCTGCTTTCGCCCGAGGCGAAGGCGGCGATCCGCCAGGCGTGGCGCTCGACGATGCAGCTGCGCGGGGACACGGAAAATCACTGGGCGATGTATTACGCGTCGCTTTACCTGATGTCGGAACTTTATCCGAACGAACCCGGCGACACCTGGTACACCGGCAAAAGCTCCGAGGAGAATCTCGCCGAATCGCGGGACTACCTGATCCACTGGATGGACCTGATGACGACGGTCGGGCAAGGCGAATTCAACCCGACGGGATACCTCACGGAGTACGCGATTCCAATGGGGTTGATGGCGACCTGGGCGAAGGACCCGGCGATGCGGCTGCGCGCGAGGATGACGCTCGACTGGCTGTTCGCGGACCTGGCGGCGAACAGCTTGAACGGCGTGCTGCGCGGCCCGCATGCGCGCACGACCGAGGATCCGGTGATGCAGCGCTGGAACGATCATGCGTCGTTCTACAACTGGCTCCTTTTCGGGAACACCCCGCCACCCGCGGGCTACGGCGGATTCGGAATCTATTTCGCGACAGTGGCCCGCAACTACGCGGTGCCCGAGGTGATCTACCGCATCGCCGTCGATCGTGATCGCGACTACGTGCAGCGCGATCTCAAGCGCTCGCGCCGGAGATGGCGGTACAGCGACGTCGAGATGGCGCCGATCTACAAGACGAGCTACCTGCGCCGCGATTATGCGGTCGGCTCTTACCAGGGCGGACGCGCCGATCCGATCCAGACCCATGTCTGGGACGTCACGTGGGCGGTCCCGGATCCGCGCGGCGCGCACAACACGATGTTTTCGAATCATCCGCATTCGTCGCCGGTGGACATGCAGATGTCGTTCACCGCGTATCCGGAGGCGATGATCCCCAATCTGGCGCGCGAAGGAAAACCGTCGTACGACGAGCCCGACAAGATTCTTGGCGCCTCGCCGTACGAGCAGGTGTTCCAGGATCTCGATACGGTCGTCGCGCTTTACGACATCCCCGCCGGGGCGCGGCATCCCCAGGTCAATGGCTTCCTTTCGAAGGACCTGGTCGATCGCGAGGAGGACAAGTCGGGCTGGATTTTCGCGCGAGGCGGGAATGCCTTCCTGGCTTACCGGCCGCTGGCGGATTACACGCTGACGCCTTTTCGCGGCTACCATCAGCTGCCGTCTCCGGTCGGCTACAAATGGGAGCGCGTCGTCACCGGCGACACGCTGCTCCAGAGCTTTCACCGGAAAAACGGCACCATCGTGCAGGCGGCGAGCGCGTCGGAGTTCGCGAGCTTCGATGCGTTCAAGCGGGCGATCCGCGCGCTTCCCCTTGAATTCAAACTTGAGCCGACCCCGACCGTGCGCATGAAAACCCTCCGCGGCAAACAGATCGAGGTCACCTATGGGAAAGCTCCCGTGATCGACGGCCGGCCGCTCGACTACGCGAAGTGGAAGCTGTTTGAAGGGCCGTATCTCAACGCCGAGAAAGGCTCGCGACGCCTGACCATCACCCACGGCCGGCTGAAGCGCGTTCTGGATTTCGCCACGCTGGCGGTGACGGATTCGGTCAGCCCCTGACCATCGAGCTTCTTCCCCATGCCCCGCCTCACCCTCCACGCCAACGAAGCCGGTCCGGTCATCGACCGCCACATCTTCGGGCACTTTGCCGAGCATCTGGGACGGTGCATCTACGACGGGCTCTGGGTGGGCGAGACATCGGCCGTGCCGAATGTCCGCGGCTGGCGCGCCGATCTGGTCGCGGCGCTGAAGCAGATCCGCGTTCCGAACCTGCGGTGGCCGGGCGGCTGTTTTGCGGACGATTACCACTGGCGCGACGGGATCGGTCCGAGGGACAAGCGCCCGCGCCGGATCAATGCGCACTGGGGCGGCGTGCTCGACGACAACGCGGTCGGGACGCATGAGTTCCTCGACCTCTGCGAGCAGATCGGGTGCGAGCCCTACCTCGCGGCGAACGTCGGCAGCGGCTCGCCGCGCGAACTCCGCGAATGGGTCGAATACTGCAACGCTTCCGCCGGCACGCTCGCCGACGAGCGCGCCGCCCACGGGCGTCGCCTGCCATGGAAGGTCCGCCTCTGGGGCATCGGCAATGAGGCGTGGGGCTGCGGCGGCAACATGACCGCCGAATACTACGCGGGCGAATACCGCCGGTTCGCGACGTATGCCCGCGATTTCCCCGAGGCGCCGCTGTACCGCATCGCCAGCGGGGCGGTGAATGACGATTTTCGCTGGACCGACGTCGTGATGCGCGATGCCTACAAGGGCCCGTTCAGCGGCACGGCCATGATGCAGGGACTTTCGCTGCATTTCTATACCGTGCCGGGGCCGTGGGAGACGAAGCCGACGGCCACGCCCTTCGATCACGCGGGCTGGAAGCTCGTGATGGCGACCGGCTGGAAAATGGACCGGATCGTCCGCGGCCATCGCGCCGTGATGGACCGCTACGATCCGGCGGGGCAGGCCGCGCTCGTGGTCGACGAATGGGGCGCGTGGTACGCGACTGAACCCGGGACGAATCCGGCGTTTCTTTATCAGCAACAAACCGTCCGCGACGCCGTCCTTGCCGCGCTCACCCTCAATGTGTTCATCAATCACTGCGAGCGCGTCCGGATCGCGAACCTCGCGCAGGTGGTGAACGTCCTCCAGGCGGTGGCGCTGACCGAGGAAAACGGCGGCCGGATGGTGCTGACGCCGACGTGGGAGGTGTTCGCGCTCTACGCGCCGCACCAGGGCGCGAGACGGCTCGCGCTGCACAGCGACGCAAAATTCTCGACGCACGAGGGGCTCGATTACCCGGAGGTTTCGGCCACGGCGTCTGCCGCGCCCGACGGATCGATCACGCTCACCCTGTGCAACACGGATCCCGCGGCGCCGGCGGAGATCGCGCTCGCGCTGACCGGGCGCCGGCTCGTCCTGGCCGACGCGCGCGTGCTCGCCGCGCCGGCGCTCACGGCGTGCAACACCTTCGACCAGCCGCGCGCGGTCGCGACGAAGCCCATGTCCGGCGTGCGCGTCGCGGGCGACACGGCGAGCTTTTCCCTGCCGCCGGGCGCGGTCGCGGCCTTGAGGTTCTCATGACGAAAACCGCGATGAACTACCTTTCCGCCCTTCCGCTGCGCGATGTCCGCCTGACCCGCGGATTCCTCGCGGAGCGCGCGCGGCTGGTTCGCGACGTGGTGATTCCTTATCAATGGGAGGCGCTCAACGACCGCGTGGCGGGAGCCGAACGGAGCGGATGCGTGCACAACTTCCAGGTCGCCGCCGGCGAAAAACCGGGGAAATTCCACGGGCTTTTCTGGCAGGACTCGGATCTCGCGAAGTGGATCGAGGCTGCGTCGTACCGCCTGGCGACGCATCCCGATCCGGCGCTCGACGCGGAGCTCGACCGGCTGATTGCGACGATGGCGAAGGCGCAGGGCGAGGACGGCTATCTCAACACGTATTTCCAACTGGTCGAACCGCACAACCGCTGGGCCAACCTGCGCGATTGCCACGAGCTTTATGTGGCCGGGCACATGATCGAGGCCGGCGTCGCGCATTTTCAGGCGACGGGAAAACGCACGCTGCTCGAGGTGGTCGGCAGGTTTGCCGATCTCATCGAGCGCACGTTCGGCGTCGGGCCCGGGCAGATCCCGGGTTACTGCGGGCACGAGGAGATCGAACTCGCGCTGGTCAGGCTCGCTCGCGCCACCGCCGAGCCGCGCTATGCCCGGCTCGCGGCGTATTTCATCGACCAGCGCGGACGTTCGCCGAATTACCTGCTGGAGGAGACGCGGCGCCGCGGTGAGGACAAACTTCCGTGGCACATGTTTTTCGACGGTCTCGCGACGCTGCAGGCCGACCGCCCCGTGCGGGAGCTGGCCGAACCCGTCGGCCATGCGGTCCGGCAGATGTACCTGCTGGCGGCGATGGCCGATCTCGCGCGCGACCTCGGCGACGCGTCGCTGCGTCGCAGCTGCGACGCGCTGTGGGAAAGCATCGTGCGCCGGCATCTCTATATCACCGGCGGCGTGGGCGCGGAGCCCTACGGCGAAAAGTTCGGCGAGCCTTTTGATCTTCCACCCGACCGCGCCTACGCCGAAACCTGCGCGGCGATCGGCGTCATCTTCTTCGCGCGCCGGATGCTGGAGCTCGAGTTGCGCGGCGATTATGCGGACGTCATCGAACGCTCGCTGTACAACAACGTGCTCAGCGGCATGTCGCTCGACGGCACGAAATTTTTCTACGTCAACCCGCTCGAGGTCGTCCCCGCGGTCGCGAGGCGCCGGTATGACTGCCACCAGGTCAAAACCCAGCGCGTCGGCTGGTTCGGCTGCGCGTGCTGTCCGCCCAACGTCGCGCGCCTCTTTGCCTCGCTCGGCGACTATGTCGCCTCGCTGCGCCCCGACGGGCTGGCGCTTCATCTTTACGCGGAGGGCGACCTCCGGTTCACACTTTCCGGGAAGGAGGTCCGGCTGGCGGTGCGGACGGATTACCCGTGGACCGAGGAGATTGCGATCGAGGTCCGGCCTTCCGAACCCGCTGAATTCACCGTTTATCTCCGGATTCCGGCGTGGTGCCGCGGGGCGTGGGTCGCGATCAACGGGATCCGAAGCAGCGCCGGAATTTTCCCGATCGCCAGCGGCTACCTCGTGCTGGACCGCCTCTGGCAGGCGGGCGACCAGATTGTGCTCACGCTGCCGATGCCCGTCGAACGCATGCGGGCCGACCCGCGCGTGTCGGCGGTGGCCGGCCGGGTGGCGCTGCAGCGCGGGCCCTTGGTTTACTGTCTCGAGGAAGCCGATCACGGCGCGAATCTCGCGGCGGTCAGGCTTCCGAAGGACGCCGAGCTGACGACCCGATTCGATGACGCGCTGCTCGGCGGTTGTGTCGTGATCGAAGGCCGCGCGACGCGCCTTCAGCCGGGCCGCGCGCTCTACGATGCCGGCGAAACCCAGAGCGTCGGACTTCCGTTCCGCGCCGTTCCCTACGGACTCTGGGCCAACCGCGGCGAGGGCGAGATGCGCGTCTGGCTTCACGAAGCATGAAATCCTCCACGGCAAACGGGATTGTCTGCAGAGGCCGCGGCGGAAATCGAAACCGGAGGACGGCGCGGCTTCCCGCATTGCGTCCGCTCGGAAACATGCGCTTTCCGAAGCACTGGCTTTTGTGCGCGTGCCTGTTCGTGGTTCCGGGGGCCCGGGCCCAGGTGTCTGCGGTGCAGGAGGCGATCTTCGCCGGCGCCAAGGCGGACAAGTCGGCGCATGAATTTCTCACCCGTCTCTGCGACGATTTCGGCGGACGGCTGACGGGATCGCCGGGAAACCGCGCGGCGCTCGACCGCACGCTGGCCGAATTGAAGGCGATGGGGGTCGACGCGCATCTGGAGAATTTCAGGATGCCTGGGTGGGTGCGCGGCCGCGACGAGGTGATGATGCTGGCGCCGGTGAATCGTCCGCTGCGTGTGGCGTCCCTCAGCTACACGCAGGCGCAGCGGAAATTCGAGGCGGATGTCGTGAACATCGGCGACGGCCGGGAGCAGGACTTTGCCGGACTCGACGCGAAGGGGAAGATCGGCCTGCTCGCGCCGAACACGACGGTGGCGCGGGGCCAGTATGAGGAGGCCGCGGTGAAGCACGGCGTGCGCGGCATCCTGTTCATCGATCGCGTCGCCGGGGGCCAGCTGCTCGCGCGCACGGGATCGTTCACCGGCGCGCCCTTGAGAATCCCGGTGTACAGCATCACGCAGGAAGAGGGAAACTGGATGGCGCGGCTGCTGAAGCGCGGCGAAAAAGTGCGCGTGAGCATGCTGACCCGCTCGCATTGCGAGGAGACCGGGACGTCGAACATTGTCGCGACGTTTCCCGGCCGGACGCCGGACCTGCTCGTGGTGGGTGCGCACTTCGACTCCTGGGACCTCGGACAGGGGGCGATGGACAACGGGGTGGGCACGGCGCAGCTTTATCTCCTCGCGAAACTCCTGCAGGCGCATGCACCCCGGAACCTGCGGACGGTGCAGCTGGTCTGGTTCAACGGCGAGGAGCAGGGCCTGTGGGGTTCGAGCATCCACGCCCACGCTCTCAAGCACGAGCCGGTCGCGGCGATGATCAACCTCGACATGGTCGGATTTCCGCTGTCGGTGAACTCGCTCGGATACGACGATCTGCTGCCGTCGCTGGAGGCGTACAACGCCTCGCTCGGCGGACAGAAGCTCAAGCAGGGCGTCGGCAACATCAACTGGTTCGGCAGCGACCACACGCCGTTCCAGCTCGAGGGCGTGCGCGCGATCACCTTTGGCGGGCTCATTCCGCCGGAATCCGTCCGCTACTACCACGACTTCGCGGACACGATCGACAAGGTCGATCCGCGGATGATTCCCGAGTCGACGGCGGCCATCGCGGCGCTGGTCTATCGCCTTGCGAACGAACCCGGGCTCACCACCGTGCGGCTGGCCCCGCAGGAAACGGAGGCGCTCTTCCGGAAGTACGCGCTGGAGACGCGCATGAAGGGCGTTGGAATCTGGCCGTTTGCGGAGTCCAATGTCCCGCCGAAGAAACCCTGACCTTTATTTTTCCACGCATGAACCTTTCCCGCCGATCCTTCATCAAGACGCTCGCAGCCGCCGGGGCCGTGGCCACGCTGCCGGGCTGCCTCCATTCGGACGCGCCGTCGACCAACGGACCGTTTCCGGCCAAGCCCAACTTCCACACCAGCCCGAAAACATCGGTGCTGATCAGCGGCGGCACCATCGCGGTGAACGGAAAGTTCCGTCCAGCGGTGCGGGCCGCGCACAAGGTCCACTATGGCGATCGCCGCAGGATTCTGCTCGTGCTGCACGCCTCCGAGCCCAGCCGGCGCGACGCCGAGGAAGCCAAGCTGCGCGGCCTATTCGCCGAGGATCACTATGAAGCGGTCTCGCTGCATCATTGGGAGGGTGATGAAGCCCTGCAGAAAATCGCCTCGGCGGAGGCGTTTTTTGTCGGCGGCGGCGAGACGTTCCTGCTGCTGCGGACGCTGATCGACACGAATCAGCTCGAAGCGATCCGTCGCCGCGTCCTCGCGGGCGTTCCTTACAACGGATCGAGCGCCGGCGCGAATATCGCCGGGCCGGTGATCGGGACGACGAACGATTTCCCCGTCGTCGACGTGCCGACGCGCGCGTCGCTCGGCGTCTTCCCCGCGGTGATCAATCCGCATCACCCCTCCGTCACGGACAAGGATTACGCGGCCCGCGTCGGGAAGGTGAAGATTTACTGCCGCCTCAATCCCACCGAGACGGTGCTCGGGATGAGCAACGGATCCGTCGCGCGGCTGCACGCGGGCAAGGTGACCGTCGAAAACGGCCCGATGTTCTATTATCACGGCGCGGAGGAACGGCAGCTGCCCGAAGGCGCGTGTCCCGAGCTCACGGCCTTGGTGCGGGCTTGAGCCGGCGCCGGGCTTTCGGAGGCTCCGCAAATCGCGCGGAGGAACCTCGGAAGCCAGTCCTGAACAGCGGCGGCAGACGACAAGCCGGGGGCGGGGAGACGCGGCGGGTTGCGTTCGATGCGTCGCCGCGTGAGGATTTCCGCATGGATCTGCCCGGACTCCCCGATTTGGAGAAAGCCGCCGAGCTGGTCTATTCGGCGATGCCGGAGACGCCGCAGATCTCGTGGCCACTGCTGAATCAGCGGACGGGAGCCGAGGTGTGGGTGAAGCACGAGAATCACACGCCGCTCGGCGCCTTCAAGGTGCGCGGGGGTTTGGTTTATTTCGACCGCCTGAAACGCGAGCAGCCGAACCTGCGCGGGGTGGTCGCGGCCACGCGCGGCAATCACGGGCAGAGCGTCGCCTTCGCCGCGAAACGCAACGGACTCGGCGCGTTGATCGTCGTGCCGCATGGCAACAGCCGGGAGAAGAATGCGGCCATGCGCGCGCTGGGCGCGGAACTCGTGGAGCAGGGGGATGATTTTCAGGCGGCGTTCGAGCATGCGGTTAAACTGGCGGGTGAGCGTGAGCTGCACCTCGTGCCTTCCTTTCACCGCGACCTCGTTGCCGGCGTCGCGACCGGCTACCTCGAGCTGCTGCGCGCCGTGCCGGCTCTGCGCGTGGTTTATGTGCCGATCGGGATGGGGTCCGGGATTTGCGCGGCGATTGCGGCGCGAGACGCGTTGGGATTGAAAACCGAGATCGTCGGAGTCTGCGCCGCCAGCGCACCCGCTTACGCCGAATCCTTCGCGGGGGGAAAACCGGTGACCGTTGCCGTTACCCCGACGATTGCCGACGGCATGGCTTGCCGGACGCCGATTCCGGAGGCGTTGGGAATTATCCGGGCCGGAGCCGCGCGCGTGGTCGTCGTCGGGGAGGAGGAGATCCGCTCGGCGATGCGCGATCTTTTCACCGACACCCATAACGTGGCCGAAGGCGCCGGCGCGGCGGCCCTGGCCGCACTGATGCAGGAACGCTCACACTCGGGAGGTCAGCGCGTCGCGATCATGGTGACCGGCGGCAATGTCGATCGCGAGGTCTTCGCTCGCGTGCTCACGGAGGTGTGAGGCCGGACGGAGTCGCTGCGCCTGCCTGCTCCAGCTCGTAGCGCAGCGTCCAAGCGCGATGCGTTCCGGGCGCCAGCTCAGTCTCGAGGTACGGCTCGATCGACCACGTGTTGTTGTTTCCCCACACCGGACACCAGTCGGGGACGAAATCCGTGGAAAAGATGATGCGGCTCAGTTTCGGGTGGGAGAGGATTGCGCGCAGCGGGGTCGATGCGCCCACTTTCAACCGCTCGAAGTGCCCGTCGTCGATGTTTTCGAACCGGCGGCGGAAGGAAAGGCGGTGCGCCGGGTCCAGGGTATAGCCGACGTTCTCATTCATTCCCCAGGTCGCCGGCAACTCACACGTCAGCAGGCGATCCGTCAGCGCAAAGAAGGGATGGGCGAACCAGTGCAGCGGCAGGGGTCTCGTTCCCACGTTCGCAATCGACGTGGTGGAGCTGACCGTTGCCCCGTCGATCATCACCCGGCGCGTGACCTGGCAGGTGTAACCGTTGCGGGATTGGGCAGTGCAGAATTCGATCGCCGAGGGAGCGTGGGTGATGGACCACTCGCACGGACGAACAACGACGACGTCACCGTCGGGGCCGGGAGCGACATCGCCGATGCCAATGATGAAGCCGTGACCCTGTTCCAGCATCAGCGGGCGGCCGCTGCCGAATTGCGCGTGCCGAAACGATTCGGGCAATCCCTGCCCGTTGAATGGCTTCGGCTTGGCTTCCGGCCATTCGGGGCCGGTGAAGACCGGCCCGGCCTCGCGGTGCGTCACCTGCCAGATGTAGCCGCCCCAGCAGTAGCGGGTGCCTTGCCGCTTCCGGTCCTCCGCGTCGGCGGGATCGAGGAGGGCGACGCTGATGCGGGAGTTCCCGAGGAAGAGCACGAGGGAAAAAATCCGAAGGGCAAAAATTCCGAAAGCCGAACGACGCGCGGCGAAGCTGAAAGCCGAAATCCGGCTCCGACCCTTCGGATCCGGATTTCTTCTTCGTGCTTCCGTTCGCCTACTTGATCCGGTGGACGCGGATGGTCGTGTTCTGGCCGTCGACGGCGAGGGCGAAATTTCCGGCAGGGCGCGACTGGATTTCCACTTCACGATTCGTCAGCTCCATCGGGATCGGCTCGAGCCCCTCCCAGACCTGTCCGTTATCCAGCTTGAAACTGTTGCCGCCGGCCCAGCCGGTGCATTTCGCCTTGAGATTCGGGACGTCGCGCCACTCCTGGCTGAAGCTCAGGTCGGGCATTCCGAACCGCTCGAGAAATCCGCGTTTCTGCTCCGTGTTCTGCTGCTGGACGATCTGCGTCGCCTGCTGGTTCGCCGCGGTCGCGACGGTGCGGGCGTAGTGCCGGATGACCGCCGCATCGATGAGCCCGAGCTGGTCGGGACTCAGTCCGGAAAGTCCGGCGCGCGCGAACTCCTCGGGACTCATGACGGTCTTGATGCCGGGAAACATCGAGGGCGGCGGCAACTGCGCGAGAACCAGCGCGCCGGTGGCCAGAAAAAGTGCGAGTAAGGATTTCATGGGGGGAAGTGCGTGAATGATGGCTGGGACCGCGCGCGGGTCAACCGGTGCCGTGCTTCGGCAGCGGGGTCTTAAACGGGTGGAACGCGTCGCCCTCAACGCGTTGGACGCTCCGATAAACCTTAGCGCCAGCTCAACTCTCCAGCGCATTGAGTCCGTTCGACAAGCTCAGGCTCTGCGACAGGGCGCTCCACCGTGCTTCAGGCCTTCAGGAATTCGGAGTCGCCGGCCTGCGCGGAGATCAGCCCGGCGAACACGCCGCCATGCTTGACCAGCGCCTGGTACGAGCCCTCCTCGACGATGTCCCCGTCGTGGAGGACGATGATGCGGTCGGCATTCCGGATCGTGCTGAGGCGGTGGGCGATCGTGATGACGGTGCGCCCTTCCGCGAG
>JAQGON010000108.1 GCA_028293565.1 Verrucomicrobiota bacterium
GCCGCGTTGTGGCTGGTCTACCAGCTGTCCGGTGATCCATGGCATGTGGGCCTCGTGGGATTCGCGAACCAGATTCCCGTCTTCCTGCTCGCGCCGTTTGCGGGCGTCTGGATCGACCGCCTGGACGCCTTGAACATCGTCCGGCTGACGCAGGTGCTCTCGATGCTGCAATCGGCGGCGCTCGCCGCGCTCGCATTGTCGGGACATATGACCGTTCCCTTGCTGGTTTCGCTTTGCCTCGTGCAGGGACTGATCAACGCCCTCGACTGGCCCGCACGGCAGGCGCTCACCTATCCGCTCGCGGGCGATCCGGCGCTGCTCGAAAACGTCATTGTTCTCAATTCGATCACCTTCAATCTCGCGCGGCTCCTGGGGCCGGCGATCGCGGGATTTGTCATCGCCGCCACCAGTCCGGGCGTTTGCTTCGCGATCGACGCGCTGAGTTATGTGGCGGTGATTGTCGCGCTGGCGGGGGTCAAGGTGGCCGCGCGCACGACGAAGCCGAGCGGGGCGCATCCGCTCGCGGATCTCCGCGAGGGATTTCGTTACGCCACGGGCCATCCGACGATTCGCCGCGCGCTGCTGATGGTTCCGATCATCGGGCTCGCCGGGTTTGCCCACACCATCCTGGCCCCGGTGTTTGCGGAAAGAATTTTCCACGGCGATGCCCGCACGCTGGGCTTTCTCCTGTCGGCGACGGGAATCGGCGCGCTGCTCGCGGGAGTGTCGCTGAGCCTCCGCGCGTCGCCCGCCGGCCTGGAGCGCATCGTCGCCATCGGGGCAGCGATCGACGGCGCGGGGCTCGCGGGAATGGCCTTCGCCCCGACCTTCGCCTATGCCGTTCCCTGCTTCGCCGCGGCGGGAGCGGGCGGGGTCCTCGTCATGGCGTCGAGCAACACCCTCCTCCAGGCCACGGTCGATCACGACAAACGCGGACGGGTGATGAGCCTGTTTGCGACGGGACAGAGCCTGTTTCCCATCGGTAGCCTGCTCGCGGGCGCGGGCGCCTCGGCGTTCGGCGCGCCCTCCGCGATCGCGGTGTGCGGCGCAATCTGCCTGATTTCTGCGGTGGTCTTTTATCGCACCACCCGCGGCAGGGCGGGCCGCGACTAGAGACCGAGCTTGAACCCTTCGAACTGCGCCTTGATTTCCTGGAGGAAGGCCGCGGCACCGGCGCCGTTGACGACCTTGTGGTCGAACGTGATCGAGAGCGTCACGACCTCCGCGGGATACACGACGCCGCCGTCGTTGATCATCCGCTCGTGCGCCGTGCCGACGAACAGCGTGCTCATGGCCGGCGGGACCACGATCGGCCACGCCTTCTCGATTCCAAACGCCCCGAGGCTCGTCAGGTTCAACGGAGCCTGGACGTCCTCGACGCGCCCGGTGCGCGTCGATTCCACGGCGGCGGCGTAAGCGGAAACGAACTCCGTCCAGCTGAGACGATTGCTGCGCCGGAGCACCGCGGTTCCGAGGCGGCCGCCCTCGAGCGCGACGGCGACGCCCAGTTCAAATTCAGCCTGCTCGAGGATCGTGCCGTCCTTGGTCACAATCCGGCGGAAGGGCGCGTGCTTCTCCATCGCGCGCACCACGCACCAGCCCATCATGGCGGAAGGCGAAGGCGCGGCCTTCCCCTGCGCCTGTTTCGCCTGTTCGCGCGCGGCGCGGATCGCGCTGTAGCGCACGTCCATTTCCATGTTCGCCGCGATCACGGAATCGAGCCGGCGCGTGATCGCGGGAGGCAAGGCGGGATCGCGCCGTTCGCCCTGCGGGCCGGAGGCGGCTTTCGCGGCGGGCAATCCGGTGCGCTGCATCTGCAGCTGCTGAAGACTGGGGTGCTGGGGCGGCACGACCGTCGCGGGCGCCGAAGGGGAGAACGACGCGATGCCGGCGCTGTCGCCGGCGATGGTGGCGATTTCCTGCCCGATTTCCACCGTGTCGTCCGGCTTGATCGTCCACGCCTTGAACGTGCCGCTGAAGGACGCCTCGATCGGGTACACGGCCTTGTCCGTTTCCACCTCGCACAGCACGTCGTCGTGCTTCACGGCGTCGCCCGGTTTCTTGTGCAGCGCCACCACGCGCGCCGAGCGGAGGCCTTCGCCCATGATCGGGACTCTCACCACGATGTCACTGGATCCGGCCACGACGCTGTTTACCGGCGCGGGCGACGGGGCGGAAGCAGAAAGCGGCCCGGCGGCCGGTGGCGGCTGGGCCGGCGGATAGCCCGCCTTTTCCGTCGAGGTCGCCATGGCCCGCCGCAGCGCATCGATGATGCGCGGCGTGTCCGGCAGCGCCGCATATTCGTAAACCGGGTTGTAGCCGATCATCACGTTGCCCTTCGAAACGAGGACCGGCGGCGCCACCATCCGGCTCCAGACATCGGGCCGCCCGGCAATGTGCGAAATGATCATCTGCCCGACGGAGCAGTTCTCGGTGTCCTCCTGCACGACGACCAGCCGTCCGGTCTTCCGCACCGACTCCTCGATCATCTCGTGGTCCCACGGGACGATCGAGCGGAGGTCGATCAGCTCGACGCTGATCTCGCCCTGCAGCGCCGCGACCGCCTCGAGCGATTTCTCCATTGTGTTTCCCCAGGCCACGAGGGTCACGTCGCCCCCCTCCTCGCGCCGGCGCGCATGGCCGATCGGGACCGCCATGGCCGGCTCGGCAATGGTGCGCTCGGCCCAAAGGAGATGTTTCGGCGCGAGGAAAATCACCGGGTCCTCCGAATGCATCGCCGTCCAGAGCAGCCCCGCCGCGTCCTCGGGCGTGCTCGGGATCACCACGTTGAGCCCAGGAAAATGCGCGATCGCCGATTCGTTGGCCTGCGAATGCCAGAGCGAACCGCCCGGCAGATACGCGCCATACGGTGCATAGATCACCACCGGGCACGACCAGCGGCCGTCGGTGCGCCAGCGGAGGGTCGCAAGGTTGGTGACAAGCTGGTTCCAGCCCGGATAGATGAAATCGACGAACTGCACCTCGAACACCGGCCGCTTCCCATAGCTCGCGAGCCCGCAGGCCACGCCGAGAATGGTGCTCTCCGCCAGCGGCGAGTTGAAGACCTGCTCCGGAAAATCGGTCGAGAGTTTCTGCGTGAGGCGAAAGACGCCGCCCTTGGGATCCTCCACGTCCTCGCCGAAAATCAGCCGGCCCGGATCCGCGTCGAGCCCCGAGCGCAGCGTCAGGTTGATGACGTCGCCCATGCGATACTTGCCGGGCTTGAGCACCTGCTCGTCGAGGGCGGCGGGAAGGGAGGAGACATTGGTCTCCAGTTCGTTCGCGACCGGATTCTCCGCCTTCTCGGCCTCGAGGTAATCGAGGCGCACGCGCTCCTTCGTTTCGCGGTCCAGCTGTTCAAACTGCGCCTCGGTGAGCTCGCCCTCGGCGATCAGCTGCGCCTTCAGCGTCAGCAGCGGGTCGCGCTCGGCCAGCGCCGCGAGTTCCTCCCTGCTCCGGTAAATCGCGTGGTCATCCGAGCTCGTGTGGCTCGAGAGCCGTTCCATCCGCGCCCAGACCAGCACCGGGCCCTGTCCCGAGCGCACCGCTTCGAGCGCCGATTCGGTGGCCGCGTGGACGGCTTCGACGTCCCATCCGTCGACCGCGCGCCACTGGTCCTCGTTGAGGACCGAGAGCGCCCGCGGCGTGATTTTCGCGGTGGGGGTGCTGATGCCAAAGCCGTTGTCCTCGACGATCAGCAGAAGCGGGAGCCGGCGCTCCTGCGCGAAGCACACCGCCTCGTAGAAATCGCCCTGGCGCGTGGCCGCGTCGCCCACCGTGGCCACCACCACGGTCTGTTTTCCGTCGAGCTGCATGCCCCACGCCATCCCGCAGGCCGGAAGCAGCTGCGCGGCGGTCGGCGTCGGCACGCTCCAGATGTTCTGCTCGCGGTAGCTGTAGTGCGACGGCATCTGGCGCCCGCCGGAGGAGGAGCCGCGCTTCGCCATGTAATCGAGGGCCAGCTGGCGCGTCGTCACGCCGCGGGCCAGGACCAACCCGCGGTCCCGGTAGTACGGCACGATGAAATCGTCCGCCCGCAGCTGCAGCGCCACCGCCGCCAGCGCTTCATGGCCGCGGCCGGACACGTGAAAGTGCCCCTTGCCCTGTCGATTGAGATTTTCTTCGCGGAGATCGCCGTGCCGGCTTTCGAGGATGGTCGTCAGCAGGCGGTGCTTGAGCTTCGGGGACAGACGGGAGGCAACGGAAGGCATGGGGACTCCAAGGGGGTTGGGAGTTGATGTTTTATAATGACCCCACGCTCGCCGAAACGCTCCGCGAAGCAACGCGTTTTCGACGCCTTCCCGCGGATCGCGCGGAGAATCCGGCGGTCCCATCCACGGCTATTCCCGAAATCGGCAAACGGGTCTCAAACCGCGCCGATGCTCTTCGCGTACCGCATCAGTCCGCCCCGAAAAGCCGGAAACCCCGTTCCCATCAGCAGCGCGAAGTCGGCGTCATCGGCGGATTTCAGCACGCCTTCATCGAGCACGCGTTTCGTTTCCTCGATCATCACCCGATTGAGCCGGTCGCTGAGCGCCTTCGCGTCCATCGACACCCTCGCGGCGGACCGGAATTTTTCCACGCCGGGATTCAGCGCCTCCCGGCCCTCGGTGTAGGAGTAGAATCCGCTGCCCGCCCCGTTCTTCCTGCCTTTCATGCCGGCGTCGAGCATCCGGCGGCAAATCGCCGAAGTCTTGAAGCGCTGCGGGAAATAATGCGCCATCTCGCCGAAGATGAAATCGGTGACGTCCACGCCGACCTCGTCGATCAGCCGCATGGGGCCCATCGGCCAGCCCCACTCGCGCAGCGCCGCGTCCAGCGCATCGGCGGGCACGCCCTGCTCCCACAGCTGGCACGCCTCGTTGAGATAAAAAAACAGCACGCGCGTGACGAGGAAGCCCGGTGACGACCGGCAGATCACCGGGCTCTTCCCCAGCGCCTTGGCGAACGCGAGCGTCCGTTCGGCGGTTTCCCGGGTCGTCTGCGGGCCCAGCACCAGCTCGATGAGCGCCATCCGGCTGACGGGATTGAAAAAATGAACGCCGATCGTCCGCCCCGGATGCGACGCCTTCGCCGTCAGTTCCTCGATCGGCAGCGCCGAGGTGTTCGACGCCAGGACACAGTCCGGCCGCACGACGGCCGAGAGTTCCGCGAAGAGCTGCTGCTTCGCGGCGACGTTTTCGACGATCGCCTCGATCACCAGGTCGCAGTCGCCGAAACCCTCCCAGGCCGTCGTGGTCTTCAGCCGCGCCAGCCCCAAGGCGGCCGCTTCGGGACTCGTTTTCTGGCGTCCCACCGCCTCGTCGAACAGCCCGCGCACCACCGCCGCTCCACGCTCGACCAGCTCCGGCTTCACGTCGCGCAGCACGACCTCGTGCCCGCGGGCGGCGCACCATTGCGCAATCCCCGATCCCATCACGCCCGCCCCCACCACGCCGATTTTTCCGAACGGCCGCACGGCCGCCGGCGACGTCGACGTCGGATACCAGGCATCGACCGAGAGTTTCTTCACGCCGTCCTTCAGGAAAAAAATATGGATCAGATTGCGGCACACCTCCCCCGCGGTGATTTCGCCAAACGCGCGCGCCTCCTGTTCGAGCGCCGCCTCCACCGGCAGCATCTCCGTGCGCTCGATCAGGTCGATCGCGCGCAGCGGCGCCGGTTCGCGGCCGCGCGTCTTCTTGACCGTTCCGGCGCGCAAGGCCGCGAACATCGGCGCATCCGCCGAGGGCGGGCGCGGACGCGCCGGAATTCCCTCACTCGCCAGCTTGAGCGCCATGGCGCGCGCGCGCGCCTTCAGTTCCGGCGCGGGGACGATCTCATCGATCAAACCCGCCTGCCGCGCCTCGGCCGCGGACACCAGCGCGCCTTTCAGAATGTGCTCCAGCGCGCCCTTCGCGCCGATCAACCGCGGGAGCCGCACGGTGCCGCCCCAGCCGGGAATCGTGCCGATGCTCGTCTCCGGCAGGCCGATCGCCGTCTCCCTCGCGTCGCTCGCGATGCGCCAGTGACACGCCAGCGCGAGCTCGTAACCGCCGCCGGCACATGCCCCGTGAATCGCGCAGACCACCGGAACGCGGAAATTGGCGAGCTGCGCAAACGTCGACTGCCCGTCGCGGCTGACCGCCGTCACCGCCACGGCATCGGGCAGTTTCGAAAGCCAGCGCAGGTCCGCGCCCGCGATGAAGATCTTTTCCTTCGCGCTCATCACGATGACGGCCTTCACCGCCGACGCCGCCAGCGCGGCCAGCGCGCTACGCAGATCGGCGTGAACCGCCGCGGTGAAAACATTCGCGCGCGCCGCCGGATCGTCGAACACGATCCAGCCGAGGCCGTCGGCATCCATCGAGTAGGCAACAGTGGGTTTCATCGGGGAGAGGCAACTGTCCGACCACGATGCAAACCGGCTCGCCCAAGTAAACCGTCCATTCGGATGCCGGCGTTGCGTCAGGGCCGCGTCCGGGCATTTCCACCCCGGGGCGAGAATTTCCGCAGGTACTTCAGCGCGATTTCAAACTCCGGCGGCAGCGGCGCGCGCAGCGTCAGGGGCTCGCGCGTGGCGGGATGTTTCACGGTGACCTCGCTCGCGTGCAGCGCGAGGCGGGTCAGCAGCGGTTTTTCGTCCTCGCGCCCCTTGTACCCGCGCTTCAGATCGGACAGCAGAAGGCGCACCCCGGCGTCGCCATAGAGGTGATCGTTGAGCACCGGCGCGCCGAGGGCGGCAAGATGGACGCGCAGCTGGTGGGTGCGGCCGGTGACGGGACGACACTCGATCCAGGCAAATTTTCCGAAACGCTCGAGGACGACGAACTCGGTCAGGCACTCCCGCGCGCCGCGGCCCTTGCCGACGCGGAATTTTCCGGGTTCGCGCATGTCGTCCACCAGCGAAAAATCCATCGTGAAACGATCCGCCAGCCCGGCCGGTCCGTCGCGCAGCAGCGCCGCCGCCGGCATGGCGCGCTCCACCGGAAGGACCGTCACCAGCGCCCCGAAGCGCTTGTCCGCGGTCTTCGACTGGAACTGTCCGCTCAGAAAATCGAGCGCGACCTTGGTCTTCGCGCACACCACGACGCCGCTCGCCTCGGTCTCCAGACGGTGCACGTTGGCCAATTCCGCGCCATAGCGCGCCCGCGCGCGTTCCATGAGCGATCCGCGCGACTTCGCCGCCGACGGGTCCGCCGAGACCGGCAGCCCGGAAGGTTTGTCAAAGGCCAGCATGTCGTCGTCCTCATGGAGGACCGGAGGCAGCGCCGAAAGTGAGGAAGGCAGGTTCAAGCGGACCACGAATGACCTTCGCCAGGCGGACGCGGCAATCCAATAGTCGGAGCCAAAGCATTCCCGCGATGCGCCTGAGGTCGGACGAATGCGTCGGGGAATGCGCTTGCGGCTTTTCCTCGGGAGCGGCTGCCTTCCAGAGGTCCCGTTGGCCGCTGCCGATGCCGGTTCTTCCCAAAAGTTTTCTGACGATCGGCGCGGGCCTGCAAACGGCCCGCATGAAGCGGCGGCTGCAGGAAACGAAGACGGCCGAGCCGGCGCAATGGCGCACCTTTCAGGAGCTCATGAGGATGTTCGCCGCAACCTCCCATGGCCGGCTCAACGGCGTGAAGGCCGCGATGAGTTACGCCAACTTCCAGGCGCGCGTGCCGCTGCAGACCTACGAACTCCTCGCCCCCAGCATCAGCCGGATGCAGCGCGGGGAGCGCGACGTGCTCTGGCCGGGCGAGTGCACCTTCTACGCGGTCACGGCCGGCACCGCGGGCGCGCCGAAGACGCTGCCGGTCACCAACGCGCTGCTCGAGCATTTCAACCGCGCCGGCCGCGCGTCGCTGCTCCACTACACTGCGCGCTCGAAAAACGCGCGGGTTTTCCGGGGGCGCCATCTCTTCCTCGGAGGATCCACGACGCTCGCCGCCATTCGGGACGCCGAGCCCTTTGTCGCCTATGCCGGCGACATCAGCGCGCTCGCCGCGCTGAACATGCCGCTGGCGATCGAGCGCCATCTTTACGAGCCCGGCACCGCGATCGCCCAGATCACCGACTGGACGGAAAAAATCGCGGCCGTCGTGCAGCGCACGCTGGCCGCCGACATCTCCCTGGTCGCCGGCGTCACGCCCTGGCTGCTGGAGCTCGCCGAGGCACTGCTTCGCGGCGCGACCGGCGGAAACGCCCGGCCGATCAACCTGCAGATGATGTGGCCGAACCTGGAATGCGTGGTGCACAGCGGCGTGCTCCTGACGCCCTTCTACGACGATCTCCGCCGCGCGTACGGACCCACCGTCAATTTTCACGAAGTCTATGCCGCGTCGGAAGGCGTGATCGCCGCCCAGGACGCCACGCCCGGCGAGGGCCTGCGCCTGATCGCGGATGCCGGCCTGTTTTTCGAATTCATTCCCGCGCGGAAATACGATCCTGCGCGTCTTCCAAGCCTGTCAGCCGACGCCATGCCGCTGGCCTCCGTGCAGGCCGGGGTCGACTATGTGCTCGTCCTCACCACACCCGGAGGCCTCTGCCGCTATGTCCTCGGCGACGTCGTCCGCTTCATTTCGACGGAGCCGCCGCGCCTGATCCTGGTCGGGCGAACGGAACTCCAGCTCGACGCCTTTGGCGAGAACGTGTCCGAAAAGGACCTCACCGACACGCTGCTCGCCGTCTGCCGTTCGCATGGCTGGAACATCGTGAATTTCCACGTGGCCCCGCTCGTCAATCCATCTCTGACCGGCCAGGTCCGCGGCCGCCACGAATGGTGGATCGAGCTGCGGGCCGGAACCGTCCAGACCCCGATCGGAGTGACGCTCGCATCGGAGCTGGACCATGACCTCGCCGCGCGGAATCCGAGCTATGCCGCCAGGCGAAAGGCGGACGGCTTCGAGACGCCGGTCGTGAGGCTCGTCATGCCGGGAGTGTTCGAGCACTGGATGCGCCACCAGCACCGGTGGGGCGGCCAGAGCAAGATGCCGCGGTGCCGGCGCGACCGGCTGATCGCTGACGGGCTCGGTGCCATCGCCCGTTTCAACAACGACTGACCGCCCTATTTTTCGAGGTATTTTCGCACGACGGCCTCGTAGGCGCCGGCCTCGGCCGCGCCGGTCTTGCGATCCCGGATGTTTCCCGCGCGGTCGATGATGAACGTGGTCGGAATCCCGTCCATCCCGCCAAACGCCTCCTGCACCTCGTCGTCCCCCATCACGACCTGGTAGTTCATCCCGTGGTCGGCGATGAATTTTTTCACCACCTTCGGGCCCAGCCGATCGACGGAGATTCCGACGATGACGAGCCCGTCGCCGCGGTACTTGTCCTGGAGCGCGATGTATCCGGGAAGCTCCGCGCGGCAGGGGGCGCACCATGTCGCCCAGAAATCGATCACGACGACCTTGCCCTTGAACTGCTCGAAACGGACCTCATGCCCGTCGACGTCCATCAGTTTCCAGTTCGGCGCCGGTTTGGGCGGGACTGTATCCGCCGTCGCCACCGCGGCGACGAAGGCGACGGCGACAACCTTGAGCAGGGTGCGGAAAAATCGGGTCATGGAAAAACCTGACACCGAAATCACCGGATTCTCAAATCGGCGCCGCACCTTTTCGCGATGGCAACAGGGCGCTGATTTTTCCCAAATGCGCCTCGCTGGACCGTCACGTCGCGAAGCTGACGCGCCAGGCTCAGTTGTTCCGCGTGTCCGGGAGGTCCAGGCCCAGGATTTCGATGAACTTCTTCATCGCCGGCGTGAGCACGCGGCCCTTGCGATGAAGGATCGCGAGCGGACGGGTGAAATCCTTGCCCCGAAAGTGGACCGCCGTGAGCGTGCCCTGCTTTACTTCCTGAAGGACGGTCGCCTGAGGCACGATCGCGATGCCGTGGTCGATCTCGACGGCGCGCTTCACGGTCTCGATGTTGTCGAATTCCATGACCGGCTCGATCTCGAGCTTGTTGTCCCGGAAAATCTGGTCGACAGCCTTCCGCGTCGGAATGTCGGGGTCGAAGCCGATGAACTTCTGGCCCGCGAGCTGCCGGAGATCGATTTCCCCGCCCTTGGCCAGCGCGTGGCCGGGATGGGCGATGAGGACCAGATGGTCGTCGCGGAACGGCAGCACCTCGATCTGGCGCTGTTTCACCGGGAATGCCACCAGCCCGAAGTCCACCGCGTTGTGCAGGATATCCTCGTACACCAGATTGGAGCGGCGGTATTCGACCCGCACGTTGACCGAAGGAAAATCGTGGAGGAATTTCTTGATGTAGGCCGGGAGCTCATGGAGGCCGATCGAGTAAATCGTCGAGATCCGGATCGTGCCGCTGATGACCTTCTTCATCTCCTGCAGCTCGGAAAGGAGCTTGTCGTAGGTATGCAGGATTTCCTTCGCCGACTCGTACACCCGCTGGCCCTCGCGCGTGAGCTGGAACTGCTTCTGGCTGCGGTCGATCAGGAGCGTCTTGAAATGCCGCTCCATCGCCCGGGCCTGCTGGCTCACCGCCGATTGGGTGATCCCGTTGAGTTTCGCCGATTTCGAGAAACTCTTGGTCTCGACGAGGTCGGCGAATATTTTGAAATTTTCGATTTGCATGGCTGGCGTCCGATCTTGCGACCATAACGGTCGCTAATTTAACAGCAACCTATAAGCAGTTCCGCTTTCGAGCGCATGTTCATCACCTACGACGAGTTTTCGCGGCGCGCTGACCAGGTTCGCGCCGAGATCGCGACGGCTTGCCGGGCGGCCGGGCGCGACCCGGCGGAGGTCGGGCTCCTGGCCGTCACGAAGACCCACCCCGCCGCGGCGGTCGAGTACGCGGCGCGCTACGGGCTTCCCACGGTCGGGGAGAACCGCGTCCAGGAAGGCGCCGAAAAACGGGGACAGGTGTCTGCCGTCATCCGCTGGGAGCTGATCGGGCATCTCCAGTCGAACAAGGCGAAGCTGGCCGCGACGCATTTCGACCGGGTCCAAAGCGTCGACAGTGAAAAACTCGCCCGGATGCTCGACCGCGCCGCCGGTGAGCTGGGCCGGAAGCTGGCGGTGCTGCTGCAGATCAACGCGGGCCGCGATCCTGCGAAATTCGGCGCCGAGATCGAGGCGGCGCCGGGGCTGCTCGACGCGGCGCTGGGCCAGAAGAACCTGGTCGTGGAAGGGCTGATGACGATTGCGCCGCTTAGCGATGACCCGTCGGTGGCGGTGCGCACGTTTTCCACGCTGCGCGAGCTCCGCGACCGCCTCGCGGCGCAGGCCGGAGTTTCGCTGCGCGAACTTTCGATGGGGATGAGCGGCGATTTTGCGGCCGCGATCGCAGCGGGAAGCACGCTCGTGCGCGTGGGAACGGCCTTGTATGGATCGCGCGCGGCGCCCACTTGACCTTTTTTTCGCGAAGATTTTTCCGTTTCCGAATTGCAAGGCGCGCGGATTTTTTTTCCCATCAGGTCCGTGGATCACAAAAAACTCGCTGAAGAACGCCAGGAGGCGCTTCGGGGTTTGCTCGACGATTCCAGCCCGGCGGTGCGCCGCGCACTGCTGGCTCACTTCCTCCACCTGGGCGCGTCCGCCATGGAGTTCCTGCAGGAGACGTCGCGCAGCTCGAATCGCCCGCTCGCCCGGCATGCCGCCTGGTTTCTCGAGGAACTGAAATTCGCCGACCCCGTCGCCGAGTTCCGCGGCTTCATCCGCTCCCTCAACTACGAGCTCGAGACCGGCGCGCTGCTGCTCAGCCGCACGGTCGCGCCCGCGCTCGACGCCGGCGCGTGCTGCACCGAGCTGGACCGCATCGCCAAGCGCTGCGCCGAGCTGATCAGCGAGCCCGCCAGCGCCCGCGAAAAGTGCCGTGTGATCAACCGCGTGCTGTTTCACGAGTGGGGATTTCACGGGAACGTCGAGCACTACACGGACCCGCTGAACAGTTTCCTCGACCAGGTGCTCATCCGCCGCACCGGCATCCCGCTTTCCCTCAGCATCGTTTACCTCCTCGTCGCCCAGCGCCTCGGTCTCGCCCTCGAGCCGGTCGGACTGCCGGGGCATTTCATCGTCGGCTCGTTCGAGGAGTCGCCGCCGTTCTTCGTCGATCCCTTCGACAAGGGCGTTTTCCTCGACCCGGACGAGATCTTCACCCTGCTGCGCGCGAATCATATTTCGCCGAAGGAGACCGACCTCGCGCCGACGCCGGTGCGCGAAGTCCTCTGCCGCAACTGCCGGAACCTCGCCAACCATTATACCACGGTCGGCGACACCGAGCACGCGCGCCTGTTCGCCAGCTTCGTCGAAGAGTTCGAGTCGACCTACGAGCGCCACGCGCGACCGTGACGGCTGCGCATGGCGGATTTGGGATGGCGGAGCGCGGATAGGAAAGACCGCGAAACCTCCTGCCGGGTCTGTTCCCGACGATGTTGCCTTGCGCCGTTCCCCGGCGGTTTGACTTTCCGCAGTCGGCCATCCGCAATCCGCAATTGATGGATTCCGTCCTGACCCTCCGCGACCTCGAATCCTGGTCGCGTCCCGGCGTCTCGCTGGCCGTGCTCGGCCAGCCGATCAGGCATTCGATCAGCCCGGTCATGCACAATGCGGCGCTGGCGGAACTCACGCGACAGGACGCGCAATTCTCCGAGTGGAAGTATTTCCGCTTCGAGATCGCGCCGGAGGACCTGCGCCACGCGCTCGGGTTGCTGCACCGGGCAAAATTTCGCGGAGTGAATCTCACGGTTCCCCACAAGGTGCTCGCCTTCGACCTCGTGGCCTCCGTCGTCGGGACCGCCCAGGCGGTGGGCGCGGTCAACACGCTGCTCTGGACCGAGGGCGGCTGGATCGGTCACAACACCGACGGCTACGGGCTCGCGGCCGGGCTGCATGAATCCCTCGGCCAGGATTTCGCCGGCGCGCACGTGCTGCTGCTCGGCGCGGGCGGGGCCGCCCGGAGCGCGGCGGTCGAATGCCTGCGACGCCAGTGCGCGACGCTCGCGATCGCGAACCGCACGCGCGGGAATCTGGCCGCCCTCCTCGAGGCGCTCGCGCCGCTGGCCGGCCGCATTCCCGTCCGCGGAATCGGCTTGGCGGACGGCGCGGCGGATCTCTCCGCGAATGCGATCGTCCTCAACGCCACCAGCGCCGGCTTGCGCGAAAGCGATCCGGCCCCGATTGATTTGCAGCGCATTCCGCGCCCCGCCAGCGTGTACGAGATGATTTACAACCCCCCGCTCACCTCGCTCCTGCGGCAGGCCCGCGCCATGGGGGTGCCATCGGCCAACGGGCTCTCGATGCTGGTGCACCAGGGAGCGAAGGCGCTGGAAATCTGGAGCGGAATCCCCGCCGCGCGCACGAGTCCCTTCATGCAGGCCGCCGCCGCCGGCGCGCTCGCGGGTTGAGCCATGTCCGACTACGCTGAAATCGCGCGGGCGTTTCCGTGGTTCTGGCCGCTCGTCGCGGCGGTCTTCGGCGCCATGGTCGGAAGTTTCCTCAATGTCTGCATCTACCGGATCCCTGTCGGAAAATCGATCGTGCGGCCCGGGTCGCAGTGCGCCTGCGGCCAGCCGATCCGGTGGTACGACAATATCCCGGTCGCGAGCTGGTTCATCCTCCGGGGAAAGGCGCGGTGCTGCGGACGGTCCTACTCGTTTCGCTATCCGGCGATCGAACTCCTCACCGCGGGGCTTTTTCTCGCGTGCTGGCTGCTTTTTCCGCCCGCCAAGGCGGCCTGCGGCATGGTGTTTGTCAGCGTGCTGGTCGCCGCGACGTTCATCGACCTCGATCATATGATCATCCCCGACGCCTTCACGCTCGGCGCCGGGACTCTGGGCGTCCTGCTGTCGATGCTCGTGCCCTCGCTGCACGGACAGCAGGAAGGCGTTTTCATGATCGACAGCCTGCGCTCGACCGCCGCCTCGGTGCAGGGACTCCTGATCGGCTCCGGACTCGTGCTGTGGATCGCGCTGCTGGCCGAAATGGCGTTGAAAAAGGAAGCGATGGGTTTCGGCGACGTGAAATTCGTCGGGATGATCGGGGCTTTCTGCGGATGGAAGGGCGCCGTGTTTTCCGTGTTTGGCGGAGCGATCGTCGGAACCGCGTGGTTCGTGCTCGCGCTGGCCTGGCAAAAAATCTCCGGGAAAAAAGTAGCGATCGCGGCGTCCGGCGAAACTCCTGGCAGCGAGCCCGCGCCGCTGGGCTTCGGCATGCAGGTGCCATTCGGGCCAATGCTCGCGATCGCCGGCCTGCTCTACTTCCTCTGGTTCCACCGCATGGTCGCCGCGTACTTCGCCGCGCTCAGCGAGCTAATCTAGGGCCGCGCCGTCGGCTGTCCTCACGGGCAGCACATCGGGCCGGTTTCCGAATTTTTCGGCGTAAGCCTCGACGACCCTCTCGGCATCCGCCGCGGCATAGCCGGCATGGGTGAACGCCATGACGGCGCCGCCAAATCCGCCTCCCGTGAGCCGCGCGCCATAAACATTTTCCGCGCCGGCCAGCCGGTCGACGAGGAAATCCAGCTCGGGCGTGCTGTTTTCAAAAAGATCCCGCGAACTCCGGTGCGACGCGGTCAACCGGCGCCCCACCTCATCCAGGTCGCCCGCGCGCAACGCCGCGACCGTGGCATTCACCCGCGCGATCTCGTCCACGACATGCCTGGCCCGCCGGAAAGGGATCTCTGGCAATCCGGCCTGGGCCGCGGCGAGGGTTGCGGGCGCGATCTCGGCCAGCAGCGACACGCCCAGGAATTCGGCGGCCTCCATGCACTCGCGGTGACGCGCCGCATAGAGGCCGTCGACCAGCGCGTGTTTCACGTGCGTGTTGAAGATCCAGAATCGCACCCCCTCCGGCAGTGGCACGGCGGCGAAGGACGGGCCCGCACAATCGATGAACACCAGGTGATCC
Source organism: Verrucomicrobiota bacterium (assembly GCA_028293565.1). Lineage (GTDB taxonomy): Bacteria > Verrucomicrobiota > Verrucomicrobiia > Opitutales > Opitutaceae > Opi-474. The sequence continues at coordinate 14,832 of JAQGON010000108.1, forward strand.
TTTTTTCCGAAACCCGACACCCCTTGGTCGAGAATTCCGCACGGCACTCCGACGAAATGGTTCTCTGCGTGCCGGCAGAGTTTTACGACCGTATCGCGCGCCGCCTGCTGCCCGCTCAATTCGAGGAAGGCCAGCGCCGAGGCCAGCTCGAGCGCCGCGCTGCTGCTAAGCCCGGCGCCGGCGGGGAGATCGGACGCCGCCAGAAAATCCAGGCCTCCCGGCGTGCGCAGGCCGAACTCGCGAAACGCCGAGAGAACCCCGAGGGGATAATTCGCCCAGCTCTCGGCGTCGGCGCGCCTTGCAGGCTGGGCTGAAGCGGTCATCTCGACAAACCCCGGCTTCGCCTCCGACGCGAATCTCCAGCGCCCGTCGTTTCGCGGGGCCACGGCCACCTGAACCCTGCGGTCGATCGACGCCCCGAGCACGGTCCCGCCGTTGTAGTCGGTATGATTTCCGATGAATTCGATCCGCCCCGGCGCGTGCGCCGTCACGAGTGGCCCGCGGCCGAAGCGGGACCGGAAATTTTCCGCGAGGAGTGCGTTCATGCCGTGGCGCGCCCAGGCGTCCGTGCCCGCCGCTTGCGCGGAAAAATCACGCGATCGCCTTCAGGTCGAGGCCCGCTTTGAACCGGACAATCTTCATCCCGCGGATTTTCATCGGGCGCTGCGTGTGCGGATTGAACCCACGCCGCGCCGCGCGTTTTATGACCGCGAAAACTCCAAAACCGACGAGCTGGACCTCGCGGTCGCGCTTGAGGCCGTGGCTGATCGACGCCAGCACTGCGTCGATCGCCCTTTCCGCCCCAGCCTTGGATGCGCTCGAGCCAAGGCGTTTTTTCACTTCAACGATCAACGCGGATTTATTCATGGAAAAGGGCCAGCCGTCTCGTGGCGGGTGTCCAACCAAGCAAATCCCTGTTCCCCGCGGCAATCCCATTCCTGACAATCAGGCCGCCAGGCAGATCGACGGCTAGGAATTCCGCGGTTCGCCCGGATTGAAACCCGGCGCCACTTCGCCGCTCCGGCCCTTCACGACCAGCGTCAGGAGATATTCCAGCGCTGCCTCGCGCGTGATGCCTCGTTCCGCCGCGAGCTGCGCCGATCGTTTCAGAAGCTGGGCGGCCATCGTCGCAGCCTGCGCGGGTTCCGCGCCGAGGCGCTCGCAGAGCGCGCGCAACTGCTCTTCCTCGCTCATGCGTCCGCTCCGATGAAAATTTCCGCCGGGCCGGTGGCGTCCAACGCCAGCCCTTTCCCGTGCGCCACCTGCAGGCGCGAGAGCAGCGCGAGGCCGATCCAGTTTCCGCCCTCTCCCACCGCGGAACGCAGCTCGCCAATTTTGCGTCCCGCTTGGAAAAGTGCCGCGGGTGCCAGGGGCGCTGCGCCGGACCCCTTGACGAACCCCAGCGTGCGCCGGACCTGGCCCATCGACTTCAATCGTGCCATCACCTCTTGACCAAGGTAGCACCCCTTGGTGAATGAAATCGCCTGACGCTCCAGTCCGCCTTCGTTGGGCAGATCCGCCGGCCCGATATCGAATGGCACCGCCGGAATGCGCGCGTTGATCCGTCGCCGCTCCATCTCCAACCGGGAAATTTCTGCATTCGGAAACATCGATCCCCCGTGCGGCCGCGACTCGCCCGAAGGAAAGATGATCTCGGTATGCGGCGTGCGGGCGCGCCGGCCGGAAAACGTCAGTGCATTTGCCGGAATCGCCGAAGGAATCGGATCATCCCCAAAAACCGTCATCGCCGTTGCCTGCGCCGTGAGGTCTTCGATCACGACGTCATCCGCGATCACGTACGCTTCGAGGCGTTCGCGAATGACCGCCGCCGCCGAAAAATAGCTCACGACGCGGAATTCGTGCTTCGAAATCCGCACCACAAAACTGTCGGCCAGCGTCTTTCCCTTTTGATTCAACCAAAGCCCGTACACGGCGCCTCCCGGAATTATCTTTTGCAAATCGTTGGTGAATTGGCCCTGTAAGAAAGTCGCCGAATCCTCGCCGGAAACGCGCAGCAACGCGGCGGGTCGCCAGCGATGAAAAGCGGGTGGGTTCTCTGGATTCATCAATTTAATAAGCTACCGTTTTCCAGCTACTAGCAAAACAAAGTGGAAGAATTTGATAACTTGGAGTTGACGAGGCCGCAAACGAGTGTACCTATCTACTCATTCAGTTTAACACTTCTCCCGCCTAGCGGGAGTTTTGGGGTAACTAAGAAAGCAAAGGCCGGCCACTTAGGGGTAAGTGGCCGGCCACTTTTTTGCCCGGATTTCGGGAAATTGCCAGCATGAGCAAGGGCTTGCACCGCCAATGCCGGCCCAACCAAGCTGGCGGTTCATGCAGAGAACCTCGGACATCAACGTCGTCGAAACGCGCGCCCTGCCTTCCCCGGCCGCGCTGCTGACGGAACTGCCCAAATCCGCCGCGCAGGCGGAATTCGTGACGGAGGCCCGCCGCGAAATCCACCGGCTGATTTTCACCGATGACAAGCGTTTCCTGCTCATCGTCGGTCCGTGCTCGATCCACGATCTGGAGGCCGGGCGGGATTACGCGCGCCATCTCGCGAAACTTTCGCGCGAGGTTTCGGACCGGGTCATGATCGTGATGCGCGTCTATTTTGAAAAGCCGCGCACGACTGTCGGCTGGAAAGGCCTGGTGATGGATCCGCATCTCGACGGGTCGCACGACATCGCCGCCGGACTCAGGCTCGCGCGGACGTTCCTGCGCGACGTGCTCGACCTAGGGCTGCCGACGGCAACGGAGCTGCTCGACCCGATCACGCCCCAGTACATCGCCGATCTCATCTGCTGGTCCGCGATCGGGGCGCGCACGGCGGAATCGCAGACGCACCGGGAGTTGGCGTCCGGCCTTTCGATGCCGCTCGGGTTCAAGAACGGCACCGACGGTTCGATCGCGACCGCGATCAACGCGATCAAGGCGGCCGCCCAGCCCCACACCTTTCTCGGCATCAACCTCGATGGCACGGCCTCCGCCATCGTCACGCGCGGCAATCCCGACTGCCACGTCGTCCTCCGCGGCGGCGCCACCGGTCCGAATTACTCGCCGGCCCACATCGCGCAAACCGAGCAGCTGCTCGCCAAGGCCGGCCTGATGAAATCGATCCTCGTCGACTGTTCCCACGACAACTCCGCCAAACAACCGGAACGGCAGCCTGAGGTCATGCGCGAACTGCTCGGCCAGATCGCCGCCGGCAACATCTCGATCATGGGCGCGATGATCGAGAGCAACCTCGAGGCGGGCAGCCAGCCGTTCCCGCAGCCAAAGGAAAAACTTCGCTACGGCGTCTCGATCACCGACGCCTGCATCGATTGGCCGACCACGGAAAAACTCGTTCGCGAGATCCACGCCGGATTGTCGCCGCGCTTCCGCTGACCGGTGGGTCGATCGCGTCGGCACGGGAGGCGGGAAACGCCGTCCGCGACGGGGTTTGCGGCGCAGCTCCGCATTAAATATATCCCTCATCAAGCCCGCCTGACCTAATTTCCGCCCCGCCGCCGAAATTCCGCGTGGCCTTGGTGCCGTACGCTGTCAGCCTGCGGTCCCCCATGAAAACTCCCCTCCGCGTCGCTGTCACCGGTGCAGCCGGCCAGATCGGTTATTCCCTGCTCTTCCGCATCGCATCCGGCGCCATGTTCGGACCCGACCAGCCGGTCATCCTCCAGCTGCTCGAAGCCCCCATCGAAAAGGCGCTGAAGGCGCTGGAAGGCGTGGCGATGGAACTCGACGACTGCGCCTTCCCGCTCCTCAAGGGCATCGTCCAGACGGACAAGCCCGAACTGGGCTTCAAGGATGCCAACTGGTGCCTCCTCGTCGGCGCAAAGCCGAGAGGCCCCGGCATGGAGCGGGCCGACCTGCTCAAGGACAACGGCACCATTTTCATCGCGCAGGGCCGGATCATCGATGCGGTCGCAGCCGCCGATGCGCGCATCGCTGTCGTGGGAAATCCCGCGAACACCAACTGCATGATCGCCGCCAGCCAGGCCAGGCGCCTGCCGGCCGAACGCTTCACGGCGATGGTCCGCCTCGACCAGAACCGCGCCCAAACCCAGCTCGCGAAAAAAGCCGGCGTCGATCTCACGGCGGTGAAGGACATTTTTATCTACGGCAATCACAGCCCCTCGATGTTTCCGGCGTTTGCCCACGCCACCATCAACGGCAAGGCCGCCGCCTCGGTCATCAACGACGACGCCTGGTTGAAAGGCCCGTTTTGTGAAACCGTCGGCAAGCGCGGGGCGGCGATCATCGCCGCCCGCGGAGCCTCGTCCGCCGCCTCGGCGGCGAACGCGCTCGTCGATCACGTCCGCTCGCTCGTCACCCCGGGCGCAATCCACTCGGTCGCGGTCAAATCCGACGGCCGCTACGGATTCGACGCCAACGTCTGGGCCGGAATGCCGGTGCGCACGACGACGCCCGGCTCGTACGAAGTTATCACGAGCTATGGGATGGACGTTTTCGCGAAGACCAAGATCGCCGCGACCTTCAAGGAGCTCGTCGAGGTGCGCGCCTTCGTTGCCGAGATGATCAAATAAGCCGGCCGCGCGCCGATCGCTTAACTTTCACCGCAAAGGCCGCCGGACAGTCAGAACGAAGCCACGGGTTTCCTTCGCGAACTTCGCGCCCTTTGCGTTAAAAAATCAGCCCGCCCGGACTTCCTGCGAGCCGGGCTGCAGCGGCGTTTCGGTTCCGGCCCAGACAAACACCCCTGTCGTTTCGGGTGGAAGATCGATCGTCGCCGTCACCCGCGGGCCGTCGAACTCGGCGCGGAAACGAATCGTCCCGCGCGGATGAGGGAGCGCGCTTTCGATGCGCTTCAATTTCCCCGGCTGGGGCGCAATGCGCGCATGGCGGAATCCCGGGGTCATCGGACGTATGCCCGCAATGGTCGCGTGCAGGTGAAACACCGGGTGCGCGCCCCAGGCGTGACAGTCGGACCGCGCCGGCTCGGGGCTCTCGACGGGTGTCTTGAAGCCGCGGGCCACCAGTCCCCGCCACATTTCGAAACGTTCGAGCACCAGGTCTCCTCGCCCCGCTTTTCCCAGCGCCTCGAAAAGGTAATGCTGGAAATAAATCGTCGCCGCGGAAATCCCGTTCGCCTCCGCATCCGCCCACCGCGCGGGATCCGGGATCCGCAGCCCGCCGATCACGGCCAGCGCCTGCGCGTGCTGGCTGAACGCCTGGTGCGATTCGTCATCGGCCCACAATCCGCGCGCTTCGTTCCAAAACCGGCGGTCCAGGGCAACTGCGAGCGACCGCGCCCGGTCCGCCCAGCGCTGCGCCAGTCCCGGCTCGCCGATCCACTTTTCGAGATCCGCCGCCCGCTGCAGCGTCAGCAGATACTGGAGATTCACCAGTGCCGAGCGACGCCCTTCGCGCTGTCCGGGCGGCCAGCCCGCAAACCAGCCCGGCACCCAATCCAGAAACAGCCAGCCGGGCGGGTTCGCCAGGAAGCCATCCGCATCCTCCTCGCCGCCCAGCGCGTCCATCAGAGCCCGCAGGCCCGGAAGCCGCTGGCCCAGCCACGCCATGTCGCCGCGCCAGAGCGCGAAGTCGTGCAGCATCCATGGCCAGATCATCGCGAAGGTTGCGCTCTCCTGCCGCAACACCGACGGATGCCGCATCGTCGGATAGCCGCGGCGATCCCGCGAGAGGTCGAAGAGCTCCATCCCGCGCCTCGGCAGCCGGTCCTCGCCGGCGAACGCGTACGCGAGCAGCATCTGGATGCGGGTGTCCGCCACGTACATCATCTGTTCGTAATACGGACAATCGACGAAGAGATCGTGCATGCAGGCCCGCAGTCCGCGTTCGCTCAACTCGACGATTGGCTGGAGCGAGGAATCGTCCGCGGCGAACGATGCCCCCGGCGCCAGCGGAAACCCCGTCCGCTCCACCGCCAGCGTGTGCAGCACGACGGGCTTCGGGCCGACCTTCACGCTGATCAGCAGATACCGCCCCGCCCGCCACCACGGCGCGCTGACAAACCGCCTCCCGCTGCCGCCCAGCTTCCAGGTGTCGCCAAATCCAAAAAAAACCTTTCCCGCCACCGCGCCGCGATCTCCCTTCGGGCCCGGCGTGTTGTCGAACGAGGCCTCGAAGCGTTCGAACAACGACTCCGCCCACTCCCACCGAACGCGGCTGCCGGCCCCGCCGGAAAATTCGAGGACCGGGAAACCGCAGAGGTAATCGTCCGTGTCGATCAGGATCGTCGCCTGATGTCCGGCCGGGAGCTTCAGCGGCTCGTCCCCGGATAAAAGCCGGCTCCAGGCCTCGGCGCCGCGATTCGTCTCTTCGGCAAACTTCACCTGAGGCTCGGCGGTCCACTTTCGCAGGTGGCCCCGCACGCGCCCGCCGCGCCAGAGGTCATGGCGCTGTTCCGGAAGATTCGACGGATGCATCCTCCATCCGGCCGCGATGATCCCGCAGGGGTGAAACGCGATCGGCTCGCGCACCACGGCGGGCTTCATCCATTTCGCGCGACGCGAATCAAACTTCGCAAGGTCCACCCGGGCGGGGCAGCCGATGACGTGGTACGAGCGCCCCAGTTTCTCGCCCCACTCGAGGCCATCGAGTTTCGCCGCCCGCCAGCCCGCCTTTCCCGTCGTGAACCGGCCGTCGTCGCGGCCGAGTCCGGCGCACGCGAAACCTCCCCGCCACGTCATCCGGCCCTCCGGCGCCTGCGGCGTTTTTGCCCACCACACCAGCGCCTCCAGCCGGTGTGCCCCGGCCTTGAGTGTCAGCTCGTAGATGGCGAAGGCCCAGTGCGGGACGTCCGCCGTATCCGGCCCGCGCGCAATCAGCGCGCCATCGAGCCCGAGCGCAAAACAGAGATCCGCACTGACCTGCAGGCGGACTTTCTCCCTTCGAGCGGACGTCACCCCGAGTCGGAACAGCACGACGCCCGGCTCGATCTCGGCCAGATGCGGGTGCCAGATCCACGAGGCCTGATCGAGCGCCTGCAGCGGCTCCATGTTTAGAGTGCCATGCGGCGCCGTCGGGGAGGCAACCCGCCGGCAGATCCCATCGCCGGCACTCGGGGCAAAGAGCATACTCGGGCTATACGAGGAAAGCCTCAAATTCCAACCTTCAAGCTCCGTGTAGCACGGGTCTCCGACCCGTGTGGGCGGACTCTGCCAACGGAGAACGTCGAGCCCACCCGTTGAGCTCGAGTCCACCTTCACGGGTCGGAGACCCGTGCCACACACGATGGTGGCCACTTGAGGATGAGGATTCAGCAGCATGGCTACCGTTTTGTTTCAAGTGCTCTAGCCGAGCACCCCAGAGAGTTCGCGGCTCACGCCAAAGGCTCCGCGCACCGCGGCAAAACCCGCCATGAGATCGCGCGGCGAGCCCGGCCGGGGGAAAATCATTTGGAGCGAGGACGACGTGCAGCGGACGCGCGCGTCCACGCCATCGACCGCGATGACGCATTCGCTGCAGTCGGACGGATAGGTCACCCCCAATCCGCCCTTTCCCTCCAGCGCTTCGATCACGTCGACGATTTCCTCCACCCGCGCGCCCTGGGTCAGGAGAAACGAAATCTCCCCGAACCGGCTGCGAAAAATCGCATCGAACTCCGCGGTCGCGGCCAGCGCGGCGCTTTTCAATCCGCGGAGCGTGGTCGTGACCGCGTAGCGCCCAGGATCGAGGTCATCGAGGACGTACTGGATTTCCACGATGAAATCGCGGGCCGTGAGCGTCGCGAATCCCGGCGCAACCGACAAGGCGGCATCCTTCCGCTTGAGGTTCAAACGCGTGCGGACCTCCTGAAACAGCCGCTCCGCCTCCGCCGCCAGCTCGCCGCTGGAAATTTTGGCGAGGAATCCGTTCGTCACCGGATTCGCGGCGTCCGGCACCGTGTGGTGGCCTTTCCTGAATCCGCTCAGCGCCTTCACCCGCCCGCCGCCGCGGCCGATGAAGGTGATTTCCGAGACGATGCGGGCAGGAAGCTCATCCGACATTCCCTCCAGCAAACGCACCGGCTCGCGGCGCGCGACCTCGAAATCCGCCGGACCCGGCTTACGCCATCGCCCGGGGCTTCCGGCGGCAGAGCGAGACGAGCCCGACCACTGCGAGAACGGGAATCCAGACCGGCGAGAGCACCGTCAGGATGACGAGCGCGACGGCCACAAAGGCCGCGAGCGCCGAGAGACCGATGGCCGCCGTCGCGGTGAGCCCGCCCGCGAGCACCGCCCCCACCGCGAGCGTGAGCGCCACGGAAATCACGACGGGAACGAGGATCAGGGGAAAAATCTTCAGCGCGAGAACGGCAACGACTGCGATCAGGAGAATTTTCAGAAAGGTTTTCATGCCTCAAATACACGCGGCGCCGCGAAAAGTCGCAGCATTCCCAAATCCCGACATTGTCCACTTTTAGTGCCACCCCGCGGGTAGGATGTCTTGGTACCACCCGCCCGGGATTCGAGGTTGGAAGTTGAAAGTTGGACGTTCGAAGTTCGTTCGGAGTCCCGGTGCCCTTCTCCCTTGCCAGCCCTGAAATTCCCGTCGACGTTGCCCGCGGAAAAGACCGCCTTCCTCCATGGTTGCCTCCATTCCCCTCCTTTCCTTCAAGCACGCGCTCGATTCGTCGCCCGAGGCCTTCGGCGAGTTGCGCTCATCCGAGGAATTCCTCGGGCAACCCGCGATGCTGAACCAGCGGCTCGAGGAGGACGGCTACCTCTTCATCCCCGGATTTTTCGAGCCGGACCTCGTCCTCGCCGCGCGTGCCGCCGTGACCGACCGGCTCGCCGCCGAAGGCGCGCTCGATCCGGCCTATCCTCCGATCGAAGGGCGCTGCATCCCCGACCGTCCGCTGGGATTCCGCGGCGACCTCGCAAAGGACAACCCCGCGATCGACCGCGTGGTCTATGGGCCCGAGCTGCTCGGCTTTTATGCGAATCTTTTCGGCGAGGAGGTCCGCCATTTCGACCACACCTGGTTTCGTGCGATCAGCCGCGGGCAGGGCACTCCGCCGCATTGCGACCTGGTCTACATGAGCCGCGGCACCCACCAGCTGCTCAGCTGCTGGATCCCGTACGGCCACGTCCCGCTGGAAATCGGCGGGCTCATGGTTCTCGAACATTCCCATCTCCAGTCCGAACGGCTGAAGAACTATCTCGAAGTGGATGTCGACCTCTACTGCGAAAACCGTCCGCGCGAGATCGAGAAGGTGAAGGAAAAAGGCGGCTGGAGCCATCCCGGCTGGCTCACGAACAATCCCGTGTCGCTGCGCCAGAAGCTCGGCGGCCGCTGGCTGACGGCGGAATACCATCCCGGCGATTTTCTGACGTTCAAGATGACGCTCGTCCATGCGAGCCTCGACAACCAGACGGACTTCGTGCGCCTTTCGTCCGACACCCGCTACCAGCGCGCGAGCCATCCCGCCGATCCCCGCTGGGTCGGATCCAATCCGGCGGGACACGGGCCCCGCGCGAAGCAGGGAATGATCTGTTGAGGCGCCGGCGTTTCACCGGCGGATTCAGGATCAAGACGGCGGGCTGAAGAAGGGGCCGGCTGCCGGGGGGTGTTCAATTTTGGATTTGGATCTTTTCATTCCGCGCGCCGCGGATCGGTGGCGTCCAGCGTGAGTTTCATCTGAAACACCAGCCCCTCTGACAGAGTCTGGGCGGCCTCGAGTTCCTCGCGCCTTTCGCGCGCCCGATCGCCGGCCAGGCCGGACCAGCCGACGATCATCGGGTCCTGCGGTTTCACGAGCAGCAGCGAATTCCGCATTTCCGCCGTGAGGTCCGCGCGCATCGCGGCCGGGCCCACGACGTCGAGGGCCGCCGCGTAGCGGTCCGCGCTTCCCTGGTCCCCCAGCAGCGCGAAGAAATACCGGTCCCAGTTCATCGTCACTTCGGTGCCGAGCGCATCGTAGGGCGCCTGGCCAAACGAGATCCCCTGCTGGTAATTGCGGAAATTCCGGATCTCCTCTGGGTCAACGACGCCGTTGACCGCCGGCAGCCACAGGCTTTTGTCCGTGAAAATCTGGTTGCCCGGCACGCTCGTCAGAAAACGCAGGAAATCGAGCGCCTCCTCCGGATGCGGGCTGTTCTTGTTGAGGTACATCGCGAGGGAGGTCTCCCCGATCCCTTCGCCTCCGAGTCCGACGATGTGCCGTCCGACTTCAGGGTCGTCGGGAGTGACTGGCGGCAGCTTCATCGCCTGGATTTCAAACGTCGCCAGCCGGCGCAGGCTCGTCGCGTCCCACGTGCCGTAGAAAAAAAACAGGGCCTCGCCGCGCAGGAACTCGAGCATCGCGTCGTCCCGCCGGAGCTGGAGAAAACCCGGCTTCATCGCCTGCGTGACTTCGCGCACCAGCTGGAGGCCCGCCTTCACCGCCGGATCGCGGTAGCTCCACTTGTGCTCGAGATAGCCCGCGAGCATCTGGCGGTTGTAGAGGTAAAGCGTCCCGCCTTCGTCCATGCGCTGGTTCACTCCCAGCAGCGGCGACGCGAAAAGCGGCTCGGCGATCGCGCGCGCCGTGTCGCGGCTGCCGGCGATCGCGGAGAGGCGCTTGCCGGTGCGGCGCGAATACGTCGCCACCTGCGCCAGGATTTTCCTCAGGTCGTCGTAGGTTTTCGGCACCACCACCTTCCCGACGATTTCCCGCATCAGCTTCACGTTGCAGAACAGCCGCAGCGTCGTCTCCGTGATATTCACCGCGTAAATCTGCCCCGGGTCCGGCGAGTCCCGCCGCGGCGCCAGCAGCTTGTCGTGAAACGTGTCCTGCCACGGGATCTTCTCCTGCGACGTTCCCAGGTTGTAGGGATTCGGCCTGACCAGCGCCGCGGTCAGCGGCGCGAAATAGCGCGCCGGGATGTCCTTCGTCCCCGCCACCCACGAGCCCCATTCGAGGAGATCGGGGCCCGTCTCGCCGACGAGATTCGAGCGCAGCCACTGCGGATAAATCGTGCCGCCCGGCACGAGCAGCTGCACCACGCGAACCCGGGGATTCAGCTCCTCGTACCGTTTGATCACCGCCTCGATCCCTTCGGGCGGCCCCCGCTCCAGCTGCCAGTGCGCCAGGTGCAGCGTAACGGGGCGCTGGTGAATCACCGGCGCCGAACGCGTGAAGACCCAATAGGACGACAACCCATACGCCACCACCAGGAGGACAAAGCTGAGACGCTGTGCACGCCGCGTCATGCCCCGCTTCCTTTCGCCACCCGGCGGGTCGCCTCGTCGAGCTTCTGCTTCACCGTGAACGCGCGGACATTCGTGGGGTACTCCGCGAGGTAGCGTTCGAAATAGTCCTTTGCCTGCGACCAGAGTCCCGAGCGCTCCGAAAGGACGCCGATCTGGACGATGAGATCCTCGCGCGCCGTGCCGCTGACTCCTCCGATCCGGTCCGCGGCGACCAGATGCGGCAAGAATCGCGCGAGCGGCTGGTGCAGCACCACGCCCGCCTGTCCGATCTGCAGGTGGAGATCGCGCTTCAGCCGCGGTTCCGAAATCCGTTCGAGCAGCGCCTCCGCGGGCGCGAGCCGGTCGCTGTCCGGAGCCGCCGAGTCGGGCAGGACATACAGTTTCAACACGGCGAGTTTCACCAATCCCTGCTGCGACCAGTGGGATCCCGGCCAGCGCCGGGCCAGTTCGCCATAAAGCTCCGCCGCCCGCGCGTAGTCGGGCACGCTGAGATGGACCTGGTAAATCCGCGCCCGCAGATAGGCCGCCTGGGCCGCGAGTTCGTCATCGCCTCGCGCCAATTCCGCGAGGACCGACTCGGCAGCGCGCATGTGGTCGTCCGTCGCCGGCTGTCCACCGATGCGGGCCGCGGCCCACGCCAGCTTCTCCGCCCGCGAACCTTCGCCGCCGCGCAGCGCCCGGAGCACGTCGTTGGGCCGGCCGTTCGCCAACGCCGTCCAAATCCGCTCCGGATCCGTCCCCGATTGCGCCGCCGGGAGTTTCAGGGCGAGAACCAACCCAAGGAGAACGGAAATTCGCGGAAAATGCGGAGCCGACCGAACTGAAAGCACCCAGTCACTGTGAAAGGTTATCCGTGGCCGACAAGGATTGATGTGGCGCCGCGGGCTCGCCTAACGGGATTGAAACATGCGCAGATCGCCGACAGAACGGGGCGTGCGCAAGAAACACCTTTGGCTCGTGCCGGTCATCGCGCTCGGAATCGCGGTCGGTCTTTGGTGGAAGCGCAGCCAAGCCGATCGCCCGGCGCATGCGCGGGGCGGTCCCGCCGTGATGACTGCGACCCCGTCAAAAAACCCGGTCGCCATCCAGGACCGGCGGACGATCGATTTTTCCAGCGGCAGGCCCGTCGTGAAAAACTCCGACGACGACAAGGCAATCATCGACAAGGCAGTGAAGGAAATGGACGCCGCGACGAAGGACATCACCTTCGGCCCCACGCCAGCCCCCGCCAAAAAATAGGTGGAACGCGTAGCCCCAACGCGTTGGCCGCTCCGTCATCTCCCAAGAGCCAGCTCTACCGCGCCAGCCTCACGCGGATCGTGTACTTTTTTGCGGCCGCGCCGGCCGCCGTGAAATGCACCGCCTCCGTCGCCTTCTCCGCCACCGTGAGGGATTGAAACGGCGTTTCGTCGCCCGTGCTGAAACCCTGGGCGTCCTTGAACACGCAGTTCACCTGGACATGCATCGAATGACTTTCGCGGTTCTTGATGTTCGCGACGACCTCGATCCGTCCATCGGGCAGCGTCCGCTCCTGCAGGCCGGTGCAGGTGATCGAGGCCTGCGTGGGCGGATCGAGCAGCACGAACTTGTCGGTGTTCTCCACCGTGTACTTGGTCGTGTCCTGCGGCGCCGTTGATCGCGGTTCGGTGGCGCACCCGGCCAGCAGCAGCAGGCCGGCGCAAGCCGCACAAAAGGAGGGAAACTGCTTGGTCTTCATGGTCAGGTGATGGGGTGAGACTCCCGGACTCCGCTTAAGTTTCCCCCGGACGCATCATCACGGTCCCTCCCCGATCTTCCACCGAAATCGCGACTTGCCCAAATAATCAGCCCCCGCCCCGAAAATTTCCGGGCCGATTCATCTGCATCCCAACTCCCCGCCAGACCGGACCCGGCTTGCAGCGCCAGCTCCGCATCCGGACGGCTCTTCGCGACCTTCCGTTCAAACCCCGGTCATTTCGCGCCCACCGGTTCGCCAAGGGTGGCGCGCGCGCGGCTGCGTTCCCGGCGATGTTTCAGCGCGGTCGTGAACCGGTCCATGTAGACATAAATCACCGGAGTGATGTAGAGCGTCAGCAGCTGCGAGACCATCAGCCCGCCCACCACCGCCAGACCGAGGGGACGCCGCGAGTCGGCGCCGCTCCCGAGCCCGAGCGCGATCGGCAGCGCCCCCGCCAGGGCGGCGAACGTCGTCATCATGATCGGACGGAAACGGACCAGGCAGGCCTCGACGATCGCCTTCTCCGGATCGAACGCGGCGCCCTGCTCGCGCTCCCTCGCGATCGCGAAATCGATCATCATGATCGCGTTCTTCTTCACGATGCCGATCAGCAGGATCACGCCGACGTATCCCATGATGTTCAGCTCCTCGTGAAACGCCCACAGCGTGACCAGTGCGCCGAAACTCGCCGCCGGCAGGCCGGAGAGAATCGTCAGCGGATGGATGAAATCCTCATAGAGAATTCCCAGCACGATGTAGATGACGACGACCGCCGTGAGCAGCAGCAGGCCCATGCCCTGGAGCGACGAGGCAAACGCCTGCGCCGCGCCGACGAAGCTGTACGTGATCGTCGCCGGCAGCTCCTTGCGCGCGATCTCCTCGATCGCCGCGGTGGCGTCGCCGATCGACACGCCGGACTTGAGATTGAACGAGAGCGTCACCGCCGGGAGCTGGCCAAGATGCGCCACGGTCAGCGGCCCGACGTTGCGCCGCAGTGCGGCCACGCTGTCGAGCGACACGAGCTTTCCGCCGCGCGACCGGAGATAGATCATCGAGAGGGCCGAGGCGTCGCGCTGGAATTCCGGCGCCACTTCCATGATGACGTAATATTGGTTGGTCGGAGTGTAGATCGTCGACACCTGCCGCGACCCGAACGCGCTGTAGAGCGCGTCCTCGATCTGCTGCGGCGTGATCCCGAGCGTCGCCGCGCGGTCCCGCTGGATGTCGACGCGCAGCTGCGGGCTGGTGATCTGGAGGTCGGTGTTGACGTCCGTCAGCTGGGGAATCGCGCGGAATTTTTTCTCCAGCTTGTCGGCCACGCCGTAGAGTTCGGTCAGGTCGCTGCCCGTCAGCGTGAACTGGTACAGCGCCTTCGTCAGCTGTCCGCCGATGCGGATCGCCGGCGGGATCTGCGGGTAGGCCTTCAGGCCCGGGACAACCGAGAGCTTCCGCCGGAGGTCGTTCAGGATGACATCGATCGACGGGCGCTCGTTGCGCGGCTCGAGCCGCATGAAGATGCGCCCCTGGTTTCCGGTGGCGGCCACCGAGCCGCTGGCGCCCATCGCCGACATGAACGCCGCCACATAAGGCTGCTGCGCGACGATCACCGCAGCCGCCTGCTGGTGACGCACCATTTCCTCGAACGAGATGTCCTGCGCCGCCTCGGTGAAGACCAGCACGATTCCCGTGTCGTCCGTCGGGATGAATCCCTGCGGCAGGACTTTCACCAGCCCGACCGTCAGCACCGCCATGAGCGCGGCGATGCCCAGCACGACAAACCGGTGCCGCAGGCTCGCGTGCAGCGTCCGCTCGTAGAGCCGGTGCAGCCCCTCGAACATGCGCTCGCTCCACTGGTACAGCCTGCCGTGCGCCGAGCCGGCGGACGGCGCCCCCGCGCCGTGGCTCTTCAGGAAGCGGCTGCAGAGCATGGGCGTCAGCGTCAGCGACACCACCCCCGAGACGATGATCGCCGCGGTGATCGTGACCGCAAATTCATGCAGCAGGCGCCCCAGAATCCCGCTCATGAACATCAGCGGGATGAACACGGCCACCAGCGAAAGCGTCATCGACAGGATGGTGAACCCGATCTCCTTCGAGCCCTTGAACGCCGCGTCGCGCACGCTCATGCCGCCCTCGATGTGCCGCACGATGTTTTCCAGCATCACGATCGCGTCGTCGACCACGAAGCCCACCGACAGCGTGAGGGCGAGCAGCGAAAGGTTGTCCAGCGAGTACCCGAAGAAATACATCACCATGAACGTGCCGAGCAGCGCCATCGGGATCGCCACGCTCGGGATGATCGTCGCCCAGACCGAGCGCAGGAAGACGAAGATCACCAGGATCACGAGCGAGATGGACAGCATCAGCGTGAACTGGACATCGTGCACCGACTCGTGGACGGCCTCGGAGTTGTCGCGGAGGATGCTCAGGTTCACCGACTCCGGCATCTGCTTCGCGAAGATCGGCAGCAGCGCGCGGACCCGGCCGACGACCTCGACGGTGTTCACGCCCGGCTGCTTCTGGACCGCGAGGACGATCGAGCGCGAGGTGGCCAGGTTCCCCGCCTTGTCCCTCTCGCCATACCAGTTCGCGACCCGGGTCTCCTGCACGCCGTCGATCACCTGCGCCAGCTCCCCGAGGCGGACGGGAGCATTGTTCCGGTAGGCGACGACGATGCCCGTGAACTCGCTCGCGTTGGCGAGCTGACCGCTCGCGAGAATCTGCACCGACTGGCTGTAGCCGTCGAGGAGGCCCGTCGGCTGATTGACATTGTGCGCGTTCAGGGCTGTCCGGACCTCGTCGAGCGTGATGCCGCGGCTCGCCAGCAGGCGCGGGTCGAGCCTCACCCGCAGCGCGTACTTCTGCGCCCCGTAGACCTGCACCTGGGAGACGCCGTCCACCGTGGAGATGCGCTGCGCCAGCATCGTCTCCGCATACTCGTCGACGACCGAAAGCGGCAGGGTCGGCGAGCTCATCGCGAGGAAAAGCACCGGCTGGTCGGCCGGATTCGTCTTTCGAAACGACGGCGGCGCCGGCATGTCGAGCGGCAGCCGCCGCTGGACCGCGGCGATCGACGCCTGCACGTCCTGCGCGGCCGCGTCGATGTTCCGCTCCAGCGCAAACTGCAGCGTGATCGTGGTGGTGCCCGTGCCGCTGGTCGACGTCATCGAGTCGATGCCCGAGATCGTCGAGAACTGCTGCTCGAGCACCGTCGCGACGGCGCTTGCCATCGTTTCCGGCGTCGCGCCGGGCAGCGACGCGGTGACGAGGATCGTCGGGAAATCGACGGTCGGCAGGTCGCTCACCGGCAGGAGCCGGTAAGCCATCAGGCCGAAGATGCACAGCGCCGCGGTCAGCAGCGTCGTCATCACCGGCCGGCGGATGCAGAGTTCCGGGAGATTCATGGGATCAGGTTTTCCGCGGCTCGGCGGCGGAGGCGGGCACCGCCACCGGTGCGCCCGAGAGCTGGCGCGGCTCCGCTTTCATGCCCGGCAGCAGCCGGAGCTGTCCGTCGGTGACCACGATCTCGCCGGCCTTGAGGCCGGAGGCCACGAGCGTGCTGTCGCCCGCCACCCGGGAAACCTTCACCGTGCGCAGCTCCACCGTGGAATCGGCCTTCAGCACGTAAATCGACGAGCCCGACTGGCTGTTCTGCAGCGCGGTGGACGGCACGACGATCGCGTTGCGGTCGATGCCCACGCGGGTGACCACATAGACGAACTGGCCCGGCCAGAAGGCGATGTCCTCGTTCCCGAAGACCGCCTTCAGCGTCACCATGCCGGTCGTGGCGTCGACGGTGTTGTCGATGAACTCGAGCCGGCCGTTCTCGCGCGTCTGCCCCGAATTCCGCTCGGTCGCGATCACCGTCGCCGTGTGCGCCGTGAAGGCCGTGCGAATCTCGTCGAGCGCCCGCTCCGGCACGGCATAGGTCACCGCCACCGGCGCGAGCTGGTTGATCGTCACCAGCGTGAAGCTGTTGTCATTCGCCTTCACGAGCGCGCCCTCGTGCAGCAGCCGCTGGCCGGTGCGGCCCGCGATCGGCGCGCGGATTTCCGTGTACCCGAGCTGCAGCTCCGCGTTGGCCACCGCCGCCTCCTTCGACTGCACCTGCGCCTTCGTCGTGTCGGCCTTCGTCACGTAATTCACATACTCCTCCTTCGACACCACGTCCTGCTGGTTGAGGCGCTGGTACCGCTCCAGATCCACCCGGGCCTGGTCGGCCATCGCCTTCGCGTTCGCCAGGTCCGCCTTCGCGCTCCGCAGGCTGTTCTCGAACGGCCGGCGGTCGAGCGTCACGAGCAGGTCCCCCGCCTTCACATCCTGGCCTTCCTTGAAATTCACCTCGGCGATGATCCCGTCCACCTGCGACTTCACGCTCACGGTGCGCTGGGCCTGCACCGTGCCGATCGCGGAGATCTCCCGCGGGACATCCTGCTGCACCGCGACCGCCGTCTGCACCGGCACCGCGGGGGCGCCGCCGCCGGCCCGGGACGAGGCGCGGCGACAGCCGCCGGCGGCGAGGAGGGCCGCGCCGATCAGCGGCAGCAGCGCCAGGCGCGAAATAAAGGGAAAATCAGTTTTCATCAGGACGGTGCTTCGATCGGGCCTCCATCTCCAGGAGGTTGGTTTTTATCTTCAGAAGGTCGTTGATCAATGATTCGCGGCGCGGCGACGCCAAGCCGCTGAGATATTCGTCGCGGAGGCGGACCGCCACCTCCTCGAGCCGGAGCGCGAGACGCTCCGCCTTTGGCGTCATGTACAAATGGTACGCCCGGGCATCCGCCTGGTGATCGCGGCGCTTGATCCAGCCCGCTTTCTCTAAGCGGTCGGCCTGGCGGCTGACGGAGATCCGCTCCATCTGCAGGCTCTCGGCCAGCTCGCTCTGCGTGCAGCCCGGCTGCCGCGCGAGATGACACAGAAAAAGCCACTGTGCCCGCGTCAGCCGCATCGCGCGCACCCGCCGGTCGAACTCCTTCCGCGCCAGCCGGCTGATATCCCCGATGATGAAACCGAAGTTGCGGTCGAGTTGAAAGGGACGGACAGCCATGGACGTAAGGGGCCTTTGGTAAGCTAGCTTACTTTTCGAGGCAAGTCCGCGGAAAAAAAAAGGCCATGGCAGTCCCAAGACGCGCCGGACGCCGCAAAATTACCGTCACTTTCCGCCGGAGCATTCTCCTCGAAGTCGTCCGCTCCCCTTCGCAGAATCGCCCCCGCGCACTGCGCACTACCCCATGGGCCGGAAATTCATCCTCGCGCTCGACCAGGGCACCACCTCCTCCCGCGCCCTGGTCTTCGACCGCCGCGGCCGCGCGCGCGGCGCCGCGCGCCAGGAATTCCCGCAATATTTTCCCCAGCCCGGCTGGGTGGAGCACGATCCCGCCGACCTCTGGGAAACCACGCGGCGCACCGCACTCGCCGCCGTCGCCGAAACCGGCCTCACCGCCCGCGACCTCGCCGCCATCGGGCTGACCAACCAGCGCGAGACGACGCTGCTCTGGGACCGCCGCACCGGACAGCCGCTCGCGCCGGCGATCGTCTGGCAGGACCGCCGCACCGCCGCGCTCTGCCTGAAGCTGAAGCGCCGCGGACACGAACCCCTCTTTCGCGCGCGCACCGGCCTGCTCCTCGACCCTTATTTCAGCGGGACAAAACTCGCGTGGCTGCTCGACCGCCTTCCCGGCGCGCGGCGCCGCGCGGCCCGCGGCGAGCTCGCGTTCGGCACCGTCGACAGCTGGCTGCTCTGGAAACTCACCGCCGGACGCGTCCACGCAACCGACATCTCCAACGCGTCCCGCACCCTCATGCTCAACCTGCGAACCGGCGACTGGGACGACACGCTCCTGGACGTGCTCCGCGTTCCCCGTGAAGTGCTTCCCACCGTCCGCTCGAGCAGCGAGGTGTACGGCCACGTCGAGGGCATTCCCGCCCTGCGCGGCGTGCCGATCGCCGGAATCGCCGGGGACCAGCAGGCCGCGCTCTTCGGCCAGGGTTGTTTCCGTCCGGGCCTGGCCAAGAACACCTACGGCACCGGATGCTTCCTGCTGCTGAACACCGGCCGGCGTCCCGTCGTTTCGCGCCATCAGCTGCTGACGACCATCGCGTGGCGGCTCGGCGCCAGCGGCCCCATCGAGTACGCGCTCGAGGGCAGCGTGTTCGTCGGCGGCGCCGTCGTGCAGTGGCTGCGCGATGGCCTCGGGCTGATCTCCGAATCGGGCGAAATCGAAGCGCTCGCCGCGCAGGTCGCGGACAACGGCGGCGTTTTCCTGGTCCCCGCCTTCACCGGGCTCGGCGCTCCGCATTGGGATCCCGCCGCGCGCGGTATGCTCATCGGGCTGACGCGGGGCAGCACCGCCGGACATGTCGCGCGCGCCGCGCTTGAAAGCATCGCCTACCAAAGCGCCGACGTGCTCGACGCCATGCAGGCCGACGCCGGCCTCCGCCTGCGCGAGCTCCGGGTCGACGGCGGCGCGACGGTGAACAATGCGCTCATGCAGTTCCAGAGCGACCTCCTCCGCGTGCCCGCGGTCCGTCCGCGCACCAGCGAGACCACCGCCCTCGGCGCCGCCTTCCTCGCCGGCCTCGCAGTCGGCTACTGGCGTGACCAGGCCGAAATCGCCGCCCTCTGGTCCACCGGCAAAATCTTCCGCCCCCGCGCACCGCTGGCCGCAATGAAAAAACTCCGGCGCGACTGGCAGCGCGCCGTCGAGCGCTCGAAAGCCTGGGCCTCCGCCTGAAGCCTGAATGGCCCCGCAAAAACAAAACTTCACGCATTGAATCCGCCGGTCCCTTCGCGCAGAATCCGCCTCCCATGATCCGCCTTGTCCACGTGCTGTCGTTCGCGCTGGTCGCCTTCGCCGCCGGAGCCGTGCACGCGGCCGAACCTGCCGAGATCGCGGCGCTGCGCGTCAAGGCGGAAAAGGGGAACGGTCTCGCCCAATACAATCTGGGCCTGGCCTACGCCGAGGGGGAAATCGTCGCGCCCGACCTGGCCGAGGCGTTTGTCTGGCTCTCGCTGGCGTCGAGCAACGGCGCGACCGGCAAGGCGCTCGACCAGGTGCTCGGAAACATCACCGACGCCCAGCTCGCCGAGGGCCGGCGCCGCCTCGAGGACTATCGCGCGGCCATCGCCTCGCGCACTCCCACCACCAGTCCCGCGGCGTCGCACCGTTCGGCAAACCGCGGTTTCAGTCTTTTCTCTCAAGGCGGCCCGCCCGCGGGCACGTTGCCCGCACCGGAGTCGACGTCGACCGTGACCCAGCCGCCGCGCAACCCGGGCTCCCGCGATGCCGCAGCCGTTTCCGCCGCCGGAGCCGGGGAGATCGCTCGCCTGAAAACCGAACTCGCCAAGGCGAACGAACTCGTCGAACGGCAGGCCGCCACGATCGCGAAACTAGAGGAGGAGCTGCGCCGGCGCGCACCTTCCGCCGGATCGACCCCGCCCGTGCGCTAGATTGGATCGCGAAAGCGCGAAGCGGCGAAAGTCGGAAGGATCCGCTTTCCACGCTTCCGTTCCTGCGCTTCCGCGAGACGATTTTCCCTGCGCTCGAGGTCAGGACGGATTCGCGTATTGAGTAGAGGGCAAAAGCATTTAGGGATTTGCGCCATGCTTCCGCGCGCCCGCCCCGCCCTGCTGTTGTTGTTGCTCGCGATTGCGTGCAGTCGTCTCGCCGCCGCCGAATCCGCCGAAATCACGTCGCTCCGCGCGAAAGCCGAACGGGGTAACTCAATCGCCCAATACAACCTCGGGCTGGCCTACGCCCAGGGCCAGCTCGTCGCGGCCGACCCGTCCGAGGCTTTCGCATGGCTCACCCTCGCGTCGGAACGAGGATCCACGGGAAAGGCGTTGAACAGCGTGCTGGGCAACATGACAGACGCCCAGCTTGCCGAAGGGCGCCGGCGCCTGGAGGCGTACCGGACGAGCGTCAACGCGATCGCCAAATCGCCGCCGCCTCCCTCCGGCGCCGCGGCCAAGGCCGGCAGCCGCGCGTTCAGCGTCAACTCCGCGTCCCCCGCGCCCGCGGCTCCGAGTCTCGCCGTCATTCGCCAGCCCTCCGCGCCGGTCGCGCATCCGCCCGAAAAACCGTCGCCAGCGCCGGACGCGGAACCGGGTGCGGAGGTCGCCACCCTCCGGAACGACCGTCATCAGCTCAGCACCGAACTCGCGTTGGCCTGGAAGGAAAACGCCCAGCTCAAGACTGACCTGACCGCCGCGCAGAGTTCCCTCAATGAGGACCGCGCCCGGATTTCCGCCCAGGCCGCCGCGCTCGCAAAACTCGAGGAGAACGGCCGGACGCGCGCCGCCGCCGTCCAGGACACCGCCCGGATTTCCGCGGAGCGCACCGCCGCCGAAGCCGCCCGCGCCCTGGCCGCCGCGTCCGCGGAATCGCTCGCCGCGGAAGTGGCGAACCTGAAGAACCGCCTGGCCGCCGCCGAATCGGCGCACGCCGCGCTCGCCGCGGAAAAATCCACCGCCGCGGAAAGCATTTCCACCCTGACGGCCGAGAAGACGGCGCTCGCGGCCCAGCTCGACCAAGCCAATGCCGCTGCGCAGGCGGGACGCGTCGGCGAGCAGCAGAAACTCGCCGCGGAGTTGGAAGCCGCGCGAAAGGAAACCGCCCAGGCCAGAAATGCCGCGGCCGCCGCATCGGCGGAGGCGAAAAATTCCCAGGCCGCGCTCGCGACCCTCGCCGCAGCCCGCGACGCCGCCGAAGCCGGCCGCGCGAAAGCCGCCGACACCGCCGGGAGCCAGGCTGCGGAAATCGCGGCGCTGAACCAAAAGCTCGCGGCGCGCGAGCGCGACGCCCAGACAGCCGCCTCAACCCGCGCGGAAACAGAAAAGACCTCCGCGCAGCTCGCGCAGCAGCAGGCGCAGATCGACGCGCTCAAGGGACAGCTGGCCGCGGCCGACGCCGCCCGCGCCGCCCTCGCCTCGGAAAAAACCGCGGCCGACGAAACCGTTTCCCGCCTCGCGTCGGAAAAGGAAAAACTCTCGGCGCAGGTGTCCGCCGCCGCCTCGGAACCAGCCCGGACCGCCGCCGCCGACACGCTCCGCCGCGCGGAATTCGCCGCGAAGGAAGCGACGGCCCAGGTCGCGTCGCTCAAGGCTCGCGCACAGGCGCTCGAGTCCGACCGCTCCGCCGCCCTCGCCGAACAGGCCCAGGCCAGCGAGCGCGCCAGGAAACTCGCCATCGAACGCGACGCCGCCGAGGCCGGCCGCGCGAAATCCGCCGCCGCCGCGGAAGTCCGGGCCGCGGAAATTTCCAGCTTGAACGAAAAGCTCGCCGCCGCGGTCGCGGCGACAACCGCCGGCGCCGAGGACAAAGCCCGCGCCGCCAAGGCGGCCGCCGAGCTCGACCGCGTCCAAGCCGAACTCAAATCCTCCGAGTCCCGGATCGCGGCCGCCGAAGCCGCGCGCGCGTCGGCTCTCGCCGAGAAAACGACGGCGGAAAACGCCGTCGCCCAGCTGACCACGGACAAGGAAAAGCTCGCCGCCCAGCTTGCCGCCGCCAGCGCCGCCGATGCGGGCCGCGCCGCCGCCGCCGATGCCCTGCGACGCGCGGAATTCTCCGCGAAGGAGGCGACCGCGCAGCTCACCGCCCTCAAGGCCAGGACCCAGTCGCTCGAAGCGGACCGTGTCGCCGCCCTGACTGACCTCGCGCAAGCCAGCGACCGCGCGAAAAAGGCCCTCGCCGAACGCGACGCCGCCGAAACCGCGCGGGCCAGGCTCGCGGCCGCTTCCGAGACGCATGCGAAGGAGCTCGCCGCGCTCAACCAGAAACTCGCGGCCGCCAGCACCGCCGCGGGTTCGGACGGAGAAGCCCGGGCCGCCGCTCGCGCCGCAGCTGAACTTGCGGAACTCCATCGCCGGATCGAGGCCCAGACCACCCAGCTTGCCGCGACCGAAGCCGCGCGCGCCGAACTGGCCTCCGCCCGCTCGGCCGAGATGGAACGCAGCAAGGCGTCGGCCGATCAGGTCGCGGAATTGAAGCAGCAGGTCGAAGGCCTGGAGTCGGCGCGTGTCCAGGCGACGAACGAAAAAGACTCCCTGGCCGCCCAGCTTGCGCAAGCGGGCGCGGCCGCCGCCAAGGTCGCGGTCTCCGCCGCCGGCGCCGCCGAGCTCGCGGCGGCCAAGGCCGAACTCGGATCGATCCGCGAGAAACTCGCGGCCAGCGAATCCGTGCGCTCCGATCTCGCCGGCCAGCTTTCGCCGCTCCGCGTCCAGCTGAGAGACGCCGAGGCCGCCGCCACCGCCGGTCAGGAGCAGGCGAGAAACCTCGCCGCCGTCCAGGCCGCGCTCGAAAAGGAGCGGCGCGCCAGCGCCCAATCCGAGCAGGCCCTCGCCCAGCTGCGGGCGCGCACCGAGGAGCTCGAAGCCAACAACGCCAGGCTCGTCGCCTCCGTCGCGTCGGCGCCGAAAATCGCGGCGGATCTTGAAGATACCCGGCGGGAATTGATCGCGGCGCGCGAAAAACTTTCCGCGTTCGCCACCGAAAGCTCCACCCATGCCGCCGCGCTGGAAGAAGCCCGCCGGGAGGCGGCCGCCCATCGCGACGAACTCGCCGCGCTCCGCGCGAAAACCCAGTCCGCGGTCGCCTCCGCCGGAACCGAGGCGCAGCTGCGCGTGGAATCCGCCAAAGCCTCGGCCGCGCTCGCGCAGCTGCAGGACGAGGCCGTCGGCCTCCGTTCCGACCGGCAGCGCCTCGCGGAGGAATTGGCGACGACTCATCAGGCCGCCGACAAATCCCGCGGCGACGCCGCGGCCGCCGCGAGCCAGCTCGCCACTCTCCAGGCCAAGGTCACGCAGCTCGAAAGCGAGCGCGCCACCGCCGCGGCCAATGCCGGCCAGGCCTCCGAGCAGGTTGCCCAGGCCACGGCGCTGCAAACCCGGATCGCCGAGCTTCAGGGACGCCTCGACGCCGCCGAAATCGCCCGCGTCGCGCTCGCCGCCAAGGTCAGCGCTTCCGCCGAGTCCGATCGCAACGCCGTCGACCAGGTCGCGTCCCTGCGAACCCAGGTGCAGGCGCTGGAGAGCGAGCGGACCGCGCTGCGGCAGCAGATGGCCGACGCCAAAGCCGCGCCGTCCGGAAGCGACGCGGCCCGGGCGGATGCCGAATCAAAACTCGCGATGGCCCTCCGCAGCTACACCGTGCTGCGCGAGGAAAACGACGCGCTGAAGGCCGCGGCCGAAAAATCCTCCGCCGAAAAATCCGCGCTCGCGGGCGAACTCTCCGCGACGAAGTCCGCCGCCGATGCCCTCAAGCCCCAGGCCGAGGCCGGCGCCGCGGCTTCCGCCCAGCTCGAAGGCATTCGCGACCAGCTGCGGCAGTCCCAGACACAGGTCGGGGCGCTGGTCGAAGAGAATTCCCAGCTGAAGGCCCGTGTGGCCTCCAGTCCCCCCGCTGACCTCGAATCCCTGCGCACGCGCTCCGCCGAAGCGGAGCGCAAGGCGTCCGACGCGCAGAAAAGCAGCCGCGCGCTCGCCGAGGAAAACGCGCGGTTGAAGGCCACGATCGCGAGCGTTTCCCAAACCGTGGGCCGCACCGTCGCCGTCTCGGCCCCGCCGCCGGCCGCCGCCCGGCCGGTCGGCACGGCCGCGCCCAATCCGAATTCACCCACCCGTCCCGGCAGCATCCAGGCCGCCGCGCTCACCACCCCTCCGCCAGCGCCCGCCCCGGTGGCCCGGACCCACGTCGTGGTTCCCGGCGACACCCTCGGAAAGATCTCCCGCCTCTACTACGGCACGCCAAACCGGTGGCCCGCGATTCTCGCCGCCAACGGCGATGTCCTTCGCGACGAACGCAGCCTGGTCGTCGGACGCATCCTGCGCATTCCCTGATTCCGGCGCCCTCCGGTGCGGGGTTGCCTCGATCCCGAATCCACTCAATTTCGAGGTCATGCGTTCCTTTACGTTGTCCGCCGCTTCCGGCGCTTTTTTTCTCCTCATCCTCTCCCACCCGGGTCTCGCCCAGTCCGCCTCCGCCAACTCCGCGCCCCCCGCCACCGTCGCGGTCGAGCCGCAGGACACGCCGGAGGCGAAACTCGCGATCGTCCTCCGCAGCTACACGCTGGTCCGCGACGAGAACGACCAGCTCAAGGCCGAGAAGGAAAAACTCCTGGCCGAAAAATCCTCCCTCGAGGCGCAGCTCGGCGTGACGAAGGACGCCCTCCCCTTGGCCGACCAGGCGGCAGGATTCCGCGAGCAGCTGCGGCGGATGCAGGATCAGCTCGCCGCGCTCTCGCTGGAAAACAACCAGCTGAAAACCCGGCTCGCCCTCAGCGGGCCCGCGCCGGGAACGACCGCACCGGCTGCCGCGGCTTCGGGCGACACGATGGTTCCGAACGCCATCACCCCGAAATTCGACAAGCTGCCTGAACCCGCGCCGGTCCACGCCGCCGCGCCGCGCACCCACGTCGTCGCGTCCGGCGACACGCTGATGAAAATTTCCAAGAAGTATTACGGCACGCCGGATCGCTGGACGGAAATCTTCGTCGCCAATCCCGACGTGCTGAAGGACGAGCGCAGCCTGGTCATTGGCAAGACGCTGCGGATTCCGTGAGCGGGAGTACCTTCGTCGGGGTTGGTTCCGAGGACCCAGGCGAACATCGAACTTTCAACATTCAACTTCCAACGTCGAATTCCGGAGTGGTGGTACCAAGACATCCTATCCAGTGATTCTGCGGTACCGGATCGGCATTCAATGTTGGAAGTTGAGCGTTGGACGTTCGAAGTTCAGACAGTTCAGACCGTAGCGCCGAGTTTCATTGTGACAGCGGATCGGTTGGTTCACCGTCGACCGCATGAGATTCCTGTGCGCGTGCCTCGCGGCCGTTGCAGCGGTTTTCACCGCCGTCGCCGACGTTCCGGCCGTTTTACCCGACGGGCTCTATGCGGAGTTCTCCACCCCGCGCGGCGTCCTCACGGCGGAACTGTTTTATGGGCGCGCTCCGCTGACCGTCGCGAACTTCGTCGGGCTGGCCGAAGGCACCCTCGGTCCGAAACCGGGAACGCCGTTTTTTGACGGCCTGAAATTCCACCGGGTGGTGCCGGACTTCGTGGTGCAGGGCGGCGATCCCCTCGGCACAGGCGAGGGCGGGCCGGGCTACAGTTTTCCCGACGAGTTCGTTCCCGGACTGCGGCACGATTCCGCCGGCATCCTCTCGATGGCCAACGACGGACCCGACACCAACGGCTCGCAGTTTTTCCTCACCCTGCGCGAGGTGAACCGCCTCAACTATCTCCATGCCGTTTTCGGCCGCATCGTGCGGGGAGTCGAGCTGCTCCCCCTGATCCAGCAGGGCGACGCCATGACCGCCGTCGCAATCCGGCGGATCGGTCCGGTCGCGAAGGCGTTCCGCTGCGACCGTCCCGCGTTCGAGGCGCTCGTGGCCAGGACCGTAAAATTTCACGCCGCGCCGGCGCCCGGGCCGAAGGCCCATTTCGACGATCCGGCCGGCGTCCTGCCCATCGAGCCGCCGCGCGCCCTCGCCTTCCAGCGCAAGCTGGCGAACTACGAGCGCGCCACCGGCAGGAAAGTCTACGCGCGCATGGCGGCGAAGTTCATGCCTGAAACGCCCGGACAAAAGACCGGCGCCCTGGCCGGGAAGATGGCGGGCCAAATCGGCCTCGCCGCCGACGGCGTGCTCGCGGTCTACTTCGCCGACATCGACCAATGGGCGCTCTGGATTGGCGACGATTGTCTTCCCGCCTTCACCGGCCGTTCCGGTGAATCCCTCGCGAAACTGATCGCTGACGGCGGACTGCACCGCGCGAAGGAGGATTTTCTCGCCGCGGCACGCCGGCAGGGCGACCTGGCGATTGCCGACTACACCCGAACCGCGCCGCCGGACAAGCCGGTCACGGCCGGCCAGAAAATCAAGCTGCAGGTCGACGCCGTCCTCGACGCGCTGCTGTTCAGATTCGAACCCCACCCCCGGATCCCATGAAACCCCGCACTCTGTTTGCCCTGTTCCTCCTCGCGGCCACCCTCGTTTCGGCCGCAGATCAATCGCTCACTGAACTCGTCGCCTCGCGCGTGGACCACGACTACGCGGCGCTCAGCGCCTTCTACCTGGATCTCCACCGCCATCCTGAGCTTTCGCTGATGGAGGAAAAGACCTCGCGGAAAGTCGCCGCATCCCTGCGCGAGTCTGGTTTCGAGGTGACCGAAAAATTCGGCGGCTACGGCTTGGTGGGAATTCTTCAGAACGGTCCGGGTCCGACGCTCCTCGTCCGCACCGATCTCGACGGACTGCCGGTCGAGGAGGAAACCGGCCTGCCCTATGCGAGCAAGGACCGCGGAACGGACCCCGCCGGACGTGACGTGCCCGTGATGCACGCCTGCGGACACGACGTGCACATGACCGTGTTCACCGGCGCCGCGCGCCTGCTCGCCGGGCTGCGCGACCGCTGGTCGGGCACGCTGGTCTTCATCGGACAGCCCGCCGAGGAACGCGGCATCGGCGCGCGCGTGATGCTCAGCGAAGGGCTCTACCGGAAATTCCCGAAGCCCGATTTCGCGGTCGCGCTGCACGACAGCGCCACGCTCCCCGCCGGCACGCTCGGCACCGTCGAGGGCTACGCGATGGCGAACGTCGACACCGTGGAAATCACCGTGCGCGGAGTCGGCGGACACGGCGCCTATCCCCAGACGACCAAGGATCCCGTGGTGCTCGCGGCGCGGATTGTGCTCGCGCTGCAGACGATCGTGAGCCGCGAAACCCGCCCGATCGACCCGGCCGTCGTCACCGTCGGCTCGATCCACGGCGGCACGAAGGCGAACATCATCCCCGGCGAGGTGAAGCTCCAGCTCACGCTGCGCTCGTACTCGGACGGCGTGCGCGCGCACATCCTCGAGGCCGTGCGCCGCATCTGCCGCGGCGAGGCCATTGCCGCGGGGCTGCCGGACGACCTCCAGCCCGTCGTCAATGTGATCGCCGACGACGTGGCCAACGCCGTCTACAACGATCCGGCCCTCACGCGCCGCGTGCGCGCGGCGCTGGTCGGCTGGTTTGGCGCGGACAAGGTGCAGACGATCATGCCCGAGATGGGCGGCGAGGATTTCGCGGAGTTCGGCCGCACGACCGAGCATGTGCCGGTCTGCCTGTTTCGGCTCGGCGCCGTGGATCCGACGAAGGTCGCGGAAAGCGAGCGAACCGGCGTTCCGCTCCCGTCGCTCCATTCGAGCCGGTTTGCGCCGCTGCCCGAACCGACGCTGCGGACCGGTGTCACTGCCCTTTCCGCCGTGGCGTTGGAGATCCTGAAAAAATGAGCCCTGGAGGGTCGGGGCCGTTCGGCCCTAATTCATCTCTTTCACCCTTGGCACTCCCTCGATTGTCAATCTATGTATCCTTCGCAGTATGTTTTGGCGCACGGGTTTCCGGTTCGACAAAACGTGTTCATGCATTTTTCCCGTGAGTCGATCGTACATTTACCCAGCGCTAAACTATAGGCGCGCCTTCCCCAATCGCGTCTGGCTTTTTCTTCCTCGCACCCTGGCTCAATGAAATCCCCCTCCCCATCCGGCTTCACGCTCGTCGAGATCATGATCGTCGTGGTCATCATCGGCATGCTCGCAGCGCTGGCCATTCCGGGATTTCAAAAAATCCGCGCCGCATCGCAGGACAAGACCGTGATGAGCAACGCGCGCCAGCTCGCCGCCGCCACGGACCAGTACATGATGGAGTTCGGCCGTTCGACCGTTTCCATCGGCATGCTGGTCGGACAGACCAATTACGTGAAGAACCTCGATCTCGTGGCCAACGAGATCTACCCGACGACCTACGTCTCCGGCACGCCCATCACCGTCCTCGGCGTCGCCGGCGCCCGCACCATCACTTACGGGCTCTGAGGGCGGGAAGCGAAGCGGTCTCGTCGTCTTTTCGCAGCGTTGAGTTTCAACCGGGCTGCTGGAACGCGAAGGCCCCAAAGGGCGAAGTTCCGCCGCGATTCTGGATTTTCCCGCACGCTTGCGCCGCGGCGAGCCCCCCGGCACGGTTCCCATTCGATGCGCAACTCCGTTTATCTCTTCGTCCTCGGCTTCGCCCTGCTCACGCTCGCGCTCGTCGTGCGTTCGGGCATTCTGGCCCGCAAGGAGCCGGGGCGCCCGATCAACGCCGCGATGCGGGAGGCGATCGCCGAGGAATCGCCGCAGATGAGCGAGGCTGACGCGGCGCTCATCCGCGAAAGATATGGCAACGCCCGGCGCCTCCACTCCGGCTTGCTCTATGTCGAGCGCGATCCCGGCATCGGCGCCTCGACTCCGCGCAACGGCCAGGAGGTCATCGTCCAGTACGACGGCCGGCTGCTCGACGGGACTCCGATCGACAGTTCGTACAAGCGCGGCGCGCCTTTCACGTTCCGGCTCGGCGCCGGCATGGCCATCGAGGGATGGGACGAAGCCTTTCGGACCATGCGCAAGGGCGAGAAACGTACCCTGATCATTCCGTACTGGCTCGCCTACGGCACGGCCGGCCGGCCCCCGGCCATTCCGCCGCGCGCCACCCTGATCTTCGATGTCGAGCTGATCGACATCCGGTGAGCGGATCGGAAACCTGATCGATGGGCCCCTATCGCGGGCGCCGATAATTCACCCCGAGCCGGTCGAACCGCGCCAGCAGCCACGGCAGGCGTTTCCGGAAATCCGCGTAGTTTTTTGACTGCGCCGGCGACCACACAACTTCGGCGAGCGCGCTGAGCCGCGGGTACGCCCGATGCTCGACCACGGCCAGGCTCGGCATCCGCTCGCGCCAGAGTTGTCCCTGCGCCCCGAGCACGCGCGCATGATGGGCGGGCTCGAGCTCGGCGGGAACGGGATCGAACGAGTAAACCTTCTCAAGGGTGGTCTGCGTGCCGATGGCGCCGCCTTCCTCCTCCGCGGTGCCTTCGGTGTAATCGAAATAGGTGTGGGACGTGGGCGCCATCACGACGTCGTGCCCAAGCCGCGCCGCCTCGACCGCCCATTTCACGTCGCGCCACGCCATCATCGCGGCGCCCGGGGCGAGGCCGCCCTCCTGGATTTCGTCCCATCCGATCAGCCGCCGCCCGCGCTGCGCCAGAAAATTCTCCGTCCGCCGGATGAACCAGCTCTGCATTTCACGGCCATCCTTCAGCCCGTTCGCGCGCATGAAGGCGCGCGTCGCCGGCGATTCCTCCCACTGCTCCTTCATCGCCTCGTCGCCGCCGACGTGGATGAATTTCCCCGGAAACAATCCCAGCACCTCGGTGAAGACATCGTCGAGGAACTGCAGCGTCTCCGGCTTCGGCGCGTACGTCTCGGGAAAAATCGACCACCCCGTCCGCAGCTGCGGCGCATAACCCGGCGCATCGGTGTTGCCGAACTCCGGATAGGCCGCGAGCGCCGCGGAACTGTGCCCCGGCACCTCGATCTCCGGCACCACCGTGATGAAACGCGCCGCCGCGTAAGCCACCACGTCGCGGATCTCCTCCTGCGTGTAGAACCCCCCGTGGGGAACCGCATCGGTCTCCTGTTCCGCGCCGACGCGGGTCGTGCCCGCGCGCCATGCGCCCACAGACGTGAGCTTCGGATATTTCCTGATCTCGATCCGCCATCCCTGGTCGTCGACGAGGTGCCAGTGAAACACGTTCAGCTTCTGCAGCGCCATCGTGTCGAGATACCGCTTGACCTCGCTCACCGGTGAAAAATGTCGGCTGACGTCGAGCAGCGAGCCGCGCCACCCGAAGCGCGGACGGTCCTCGATTTCCAGCGCGGGTGCCGTGACGTCCTGCCCGTTCGCGCGCCAGCCGAAGCGCTCGACGTCGGGCGGCAGCAGCTGCCGCAGCGACTGCGTCCCATAAAAGACCCCCGCCGGCCCGCCGCCACGGATTTCCACGCCCCGCGCCGAGATGCCGAGCACATATCCTTCCAGCCCGAGCCGCCCCGCCAGCGCCGGATCCACCATGAGGTGGATCGCCGGAAGATTTTTCGCCGCCGCCCCGGCGGTCACGTCCAGCAGCGCAGCGAGCAGCCGGGCGGTTTCTTCGAGCGCCGCGTCGCCGTGCACGACCACGGTTGTTTCCGTCAGGCGGAAAGGCGCGCCGCCCGTGAAACGGCACGAAACCGGAAGGGGAATGACCGTCGGGGATTCGCTCATGAAAAAGCTACAGCCCCAGCAGGCTGCCGTTGCGCTTGATCCAGCGCTCGGCATCCCGCCAGTCCGGGCACACCTCGCCCACCTGCGCCCAAAAACGCTCGGAGTGGTTCATCTCCCGCAGGTGCATCAGCTCGTGGTAGATGATGTAGTCCCGCACGAAATCCGGCGTCTGCACCAGCCGCCAGTTGAGCGAGATCGTGCCGTTCGCCGAACACGAGCCCCACCGCGACCGCTGGTTGCGCACCGTCACCAGTTTCACTTCCACGCCGGTCACGGCCGAAAGTTCCCACGTGCGCGCCGGCAGCTCGATCTTCCCGCGCCGCGCGAAATGCGCCTCGAGCGTGGGCCGCAGGTCGCCATCGAAACCCGGCACGCGAAACACGTCCGCCGCGAGGCAGACCTGCGGCCGCGCCGCCGGCTCGATCACGAATTCCGGCGGAGGCTCCACCACCGCCGCGCGGATCTCCGTCATCTGCCCGCGCCACAGCACGTGCGCCCCGATCGTCCACCGCTCGACCCCGCGCGGACGCAGCGCCTGCCGCGCCCGCGCGCGCTCCAGCCAGTCGGCGTGGCTCGCGACAAACCGCTCCGCCTCGCGGACCGAGCCGCGGACGGGAATCACCGCCACCGCCGTGCCGTCGCGGCGCAGCGTCAGCCGGTAATTGCGCGCCCGATGGCTCCGTTCGAAGACGATGCCCCCCGAAGCCGGCGGGGCCTTGTGCACGCCAGGCGACGGTTCAAACAGGCCGAAAAGATCCTGCTGCTGTTGCTCGCTCACTGCGCGCTAGACTCGCACGACCTGCCAGCTCGTCAACTTTCCATCCGCGACGGTCAGCCACGCGAAACTCGCCCGTCCCTCGCGCGGCCGCGTCAGGCTCCCGGGATTCAGCCACCGCACGCCACCGATCATCTCATCGCGCGCCGCGTGGGTGTGCCCGTGCAGGAGCGCGTCGCAGCCGGACGGTGCCCGCGCCGGCGGAATGTGGATCAGGAAAAACCGCACCGCCTCGCGCTCCACCGTGAGCGAAGCCGGCCAGGCGTCGTTTTCATCGCAGTTTCCGCGCACGACGAGCAGCGGCTTGCCCAGGCCCAAAAACGCCTCGAGCACGACCGGTGCGCAGACGTCGCCCAGGTGCCACACCTCGTCGGCGGCGCGCAGCCGCTCCGGCAGCGACGGCGGATACCGGTCGTGCGTGTCGGAAATCACCGCGATGCGCATGCCGCGAAATTGAACGACGCGCTGTCCATTTGACAGCGGTTTTTGCATGCCGAACATCGCGGCGTGCTCCGGGCGCTCGCCATCGACTTCAATTCGTTCTTCGCCTCCGTCGAACAGCAGGAGCGGCCGGAGCTGCGCGGGAAGCCGCTGATCGTCGTGCCGGTCCTCGCCGAAACCACCGGCTCGATCGCCGTCAGCCTCGAGGGAAAGGCGCTCGGCCTGAAGCGAAACGTGCGCGTCGCCGAGGCGCGCCGGCTCTGTCCCGGAATCATCATCCTCGAGGCGCGGCCCGAACTCTACATCCAGTACCATCGCCGCCTGAAGGCTGTCGTCGAAACCCTCGTGCCCGTGAAAAAGGTCCAGTCGATCGACGAGCTCGAATGCGAGCTGTCCGGCGACCTCGCGGCGCCCGCGCGCGCCCTGAAGCTGGCGGGTGAAATCCGCGCGAAGATCTACCGCGACGTCGGCCGCTGCCTGCGCTGCTCGATCGGGATCGGCCCCAACTGGTTCATCGCCAAGCTGGCCTCCGACATCCGCAAGCCGGACGGGCTCGTGCTGTTCGACGACGCGGACATTCCCGGCAAACTCCTCGGCATCCCGCTGAACGAGTTCACCGGCATCGGCCCGAACATGGAGCGGCGCCTGCGCGCGGCCGGGATCGGGAACGTCGAGCAGCTTTATGCCGCGGGCAGCGCGCAGCTGCGGGCCATCTGGGGCAGCGTCGAAGGCGCGCGGTTTCACGACTGGCTGCACGGCGGCGTCCAGGATCGCGAGCCGCCGCGGCATCGCACCATCGGCCACAGCCACGTGCTCCCGCCCGAGAAACGGAACGCCGCGGCCGCCCTCGCCGTGCTCCACCGCCTGGTGCAGAAGGCGGCGATGCGGCTGCGCCACGAGGGCTTTTACGCGGGGGCGCTCCAGCTTTCGATCGGCTACCGCGACGGGACGGAGTGGAGCGCCGACCTGCGTTTCAACGAAACGCAGGACACGCTGCACTTCACCCATGGGCTCAACGAGCTCTGGTCGCGCCGTCCGGTCGCGCACCAGAGGAAGCCGCCGCTGCAGGTGGGGATCGCGTTCCACTCGCTCCTCGCGGCGGCCCTGCACACGCCGGATCTTTTTGAAGCGGAAAAGGAAAACAGCCGCGCCCGGCTGCTCGGCGCCGTCGACACCCTCAACCAGACGTTCGGGAAAAATTCCGTCTACTTCGGCGGCGCCCACGGCGCGACGGCGTATGCCCCGATGCGCATCGCGTTCACGCGGATCCCCGAACCCGAAATCGAGGAAATCGACGCCTCCCGCCAGCGGCGCCTCCGGCCGAAACAAACTCCCGCCCCGCCCCCCGAAGAATGAGGCGCGCAAAGGGGAAATTGACTGCTGCTTTCCGATCATCGCGCACCTTCCACTCTTCGTGGTGAAATTCCCCCATGTCTCCGGGATTGCTGGGCCCGGCCGGCCCCATAACGTGCGGGCATGAACCTGCGCCCCGTCTCTGCACTCCTGCTGGGCCTTTTTTCCGGCGTGGCCGCCCTGGCCCAGATTGATCGCGTCAACGGCCGCGCTTTCGCCACGCGCTCGTCCGTGATCGCGCAGCATGGCATGGTCTGCACCAGCCAGCCGCTCGTCACCCAGATCGGCATCGACGTGCTGAAGGCCGGCGGCTCGGCCGTCGACGCCGCGATCGCGGCCAACGCCGCACTCGGCCTGATGGAGCCGACCGGCAGCGGCATGGGCGGCGACCTCTTCGCGATCGTTTACGACGCGAAGACGAAAAAGCTGTACGGATTGAATGCGTCCGGGCGCGCCCCGCTTGGGCTGAGCTACGACCAGATGAAAGCGGAGCTCGCGAAGGCCGGCAGCCCCGACCACATCCCGCCGCGCGGATTCCTGCCGATCTCCGTCCCGGGAACCGTGAGCGGATGGTTCGAGCTCCACGGAAAATTCGGCAAGCTGCCGATGAAGGACGTGCTCGCGCCCGCGATTCGTTATGCGGAGGAGGGTTTCCCGTTGACCCAGTATATCGCCTACGGCTGGGGCATCGGCGTCCGCTATGCGAAAGCGGACAAGCTTCCCGGCGCTTTCCTGGAAACCTACGCTCCGGGCGGACACGCCCCGGCCGAGGGCGAGATTTTCCGGAATCCCGCGCTCGCGCACACGCTCCGGCTGATCGCGGAAAAGGGCCGCGACGCCTTTTACAAGGGCGAGGTCGCCGACCAGATCGACGCCTTCATGCGCGCGAACGGCGGGTTCCTCCGCAAGGCCGATTTCGAGCGGCACACTGCGACGTGGGTCGACCCGGTGGCGGTGAATTATCGCGGCTACGACGTCTACGAGCTGCCTCCGAATTCCCAAGGCATTGCCGCGCTGCAGATCCTCGCGATCCTTGAAGGTTACGACCTGCGCGCGATGGGCTACAATTCGCCGGAGGCGCTGCACGTCATGATCGAGGCGAAGAAACTCGCCTTCGAGGACCGCGCGAAATTCTACGCCGACCCCGCATTCGCCAAGGTGCCGCTTCGCTCCCTGCTGTCGAAGGAGTATGCCGCAGAACGCCGCAAGCTCATCGACCTCGGTCGCGCCGCCCGCACGTACGACGCCGGAAATCCCGCGCTGAGGGACGGCGACACCGTTTATCTCACCACCGCCGATTCGGAGGGAAACATGGTTTCCCTGATTCAGAGCAACTACCGCGGCATGGGCTCCGGAATCACCGTGCCGGGTCTCGGGTTCACGTTCCAGGACCGCGGCGAGCTGTTCAGTCTCGAAGCCGGGCACGCCAACGTCTACGCGCCAGGCAAGCGGCCGTTTCAGACCATCATCCCCGCCTTCGTCATGAAAGACGGACAGCCCTGGATCAGCTTCGGCGTCATGGGCGGCGCGATGCAGCCGCAGGGCCACGTCCAGATCGTCACGAACCTCGTCGATTTCGACATGAACGTCCAGGAAGCCGGAGACGCCGCGCGCTGGCAGCATGAAGGGTCGTCGGAGCCGACCGGCGAAAAGATGCGCGACGGCGGCTACGTCCAGGTGGAAAGCGGCATCCCGTATGAAAGCGTCCGCGGCCTCGTGCAGCGCGGGCACGACGTCCGGGCCGGCAACGGCGCTTTCGGCGGCTACCAGGGAATCCTGTGGGACGCCCGGAACCATGTCTATCGCGGCGCCAGCGAAAGCCGAAAAGATGGCTGCGCGATGGGGTACTGAAGAGGCGGCAGGCGGCCGCGGATTTTAACCACGAAGCTCACCAAGCGCACGAAGATCGATCTTCCGCGGTGGAATGCGTTGTCGCAGACCCTGAGCTTGTCGAACGGGCCCTCAACGCGTTGGACGCTTCGTCGACCGACAAGGTCCGCTCGCACCCCCAGCGCATTGAGGGCAATGCGCTCCACCTCCGGGCGAAATCCGGCCCTTGACACCCCTTGGGGCGTGCGGCACTTCTGACCCTCTTTTTCTTCAAAAGCCATGAAACCTACATTCCGCCCGCACCGCAAGAAGCGCGCCCGCAAAATCGGTTATCGCGCCCGCATGGCCACCCGTGGCGGCCGCAAAGTCATCAAGTCCCGCCGCCTGAAGGGTCGCAAGCGCCTCACCGTCGTCTGAACCCGCTCGCCCCGGCGAGCCGCGGTCCCATGCGTTTTCGTCCCGAGCAGCACCTGCGTCGTCAGGACGATTTCCGCGCCGTGCGCGAAAAGGGACGCCGAATCGACTGCGGGGCCTTCACCCTCTGGGTCCTGCTTCCTCGCAGCGACGACCAGCCGCCGAAACCGCGCGTCGGAGTCGTCGCCTCAATCGCTTCCGTCGGCGGCGCCGTCCAGCGCACCCGCGCCAAACGCCGTCTCCGCGCCCTGTTTCGCGAGCACCAGGCCCTGGTGACGCCCGGCGCCGACCTGCTGCTCGTGGCCCGCGCAGCGGTCAACCGCCTCGAGTTTCGCGCGCTCGAACAAAAATTCATCGACGCCTGTCACAAGATTTTCCCGTCCAGTCATGCTCCCGCGCAATGATCCGAGCTCCGTTCTCCGCCGCGTGACCGCGTGGCCGGCCCGCGCCATCGTCCGCTTGATCTGGGTCTATCAGCGCACGCTCTCCCCCATCCTTCCGGCGGTGTTCGGCGCCTCCTGCGGCTGCCGCTTCGCCCCGACCTGTTCCCACTACGCATCCGAGGCGATCCGCAGCCACGGGCTGGTCGCCGGGATGCTCCTCGCGCTTGTCCGGCTCGTGAAGTGCACGCCGCTCCACCCCGGAGGCTTTGATCCCGTGCCGTCGCGCACCCGCTTTTCCTGCGTCGCTGTCACCAAGGCCACCCTGGCCGAGGGCTGATCCGCCGGCGCCACCGCTCCCTTTTCATGGACAAAAAGAACACCACCATCGGCGTCCTCTTCATCGTCGCCGCGTTCGCCAGCCTTTTCCTCTCCCAGAAATTCTTTCCCACGCCCCCGCCGGCTCCGGCCGCCGCCGCGGTCAGGCCGGCCGCGGCAAATCCGGACGGCTCGATCGCGACGGCCAACCCCGCGGCCGCAGGCTCGACAACCGTCACCGGCACCCCCGCGTTCAACGTGCTGGCCCGGGATCCGGCGCAGGCCACGCTCACGACGCTGCAGAACGGGTTTATCACGGTGCGTTTCACCAATTTCGGGGGAGCCATCCGCGACATCGCCCTCCGGAAGTTTCCCGCGGAACTTCGCCGTCCCGAACCGTATGTTTTCAATTCGGTCCACACCGACCCGATGCTCGCGTTCGTCGATTATCCCGGCCTCGACCGCAACGTGGCGTTCGAACTCGTCTCGCAGACCCCCACCGAGATTCTCTACCGCGCCGTGCTCGGGCAGCAGGTCGAGGTGACACGGCGCTACACCCTCGTCGCGCAGCCGGACAAGCAGCACGATCCGTATCAGCTCCGCCACGAGACCCGGTTCCGGAACCTCACGGACAAACTGGTGCCGATGGCCCGGGCCACCCTGAGCCTCGGCACGATCGCCCCGGTCAGCGACTCGATCTACGGGCAGAAGATCTCCACCGCCTACTCCGACGGCAAGGACCAGACCTTCGTCGGCCGCACCAATCTCGAGGGTGGCAGCGGCTTCCTCGGCATCGGCTCGAGCCTGCCGAAAACCACGCTGACCAATGGCGGCCCGATCGCCTGGGCGGCGATCGACAACCAGTTTTTCACCGGGATTCTCACCCCGGACCAGCCGGGCGTCGGGCTGATCACCACGCGCGTCAAGATCCTCGCGACCGCCGCGGACGACCAGCGCAACGCCTATGGGCTGACGGGTGCCACGCAGTTCGACGTCAAGCCGCTCCCCGCGCATGGCGAGTCGACGCTCGCGATGAGCTTCTACGTCGGGCCGAAGGAATACCGGCGGCTTTCGAACTCGGATGCGTTCAAGGCGGACCAGGACAAGGTCATGCAGTTCGGGTTCTTCAAATACTTCAGCCAGATCCTCGTGACGCTGATGGACTGGGTGCACAAATACCTCCCGAACTGGGGCATCGCGATCATCATCACGACGCTGCTGCTGAAGATCGTGTTCCTCCCGTTCACGCTCGCCGCGTCGCGCTCCGCGAAACGCATGCAGAAAATCCAGCCGGAGATGCAGGCCGTGCGGGAGAAATTCAAGGACAACCCCCAGAAGCTCCGGGCGGCGACCATGGAGCTGTTCAAGAAGCACAAGGTGAACCCGCTCGGCGGCTGCATTCCGATCCTGATCACCATGCCGTTTTTCTTCGGCTTCTTCACCATGCTGCAGAGCGCCGCCGAACTCCGGTTCGAGCCGTTCCTCTGGGCGCCTGACCTGTCGGCGCCCGACACCGTCGCGCATGTTTTTGGCCTGCCGGTCAACATCATGCCGCTGCTGATGGGGGCCACGATGATTTTCCAGATGCGCCTGACGCCGCAGCCCTCCGTCGACAACGCGCAGGCGAAGATGATCAAGTTCATGCCCTGGATCTTCATCCTTTTCTGTTACAGCTTCTCCTGTGCCCTGGCCCTGTACTCGACGATCAACAATCTCTTCACGATCCTGCAGCAGCTGGTCATCAACCGCATGAAGGACGACGGCGACCCCGCGGCCGCCCCCACCGGTTCCGACGGCCTGAAAAACGTCACACCGAAGAAGAAACGGAATTCGTAATTCGGAATTGGGAATTCGTGCGCGCCAGAAACCGCGATCGGCCGCTTTCTTAGCTCGAACGTCGAACAACATCTCCAAATCGGGTCCCGCGAATTCCGACGCAAAAAATGGCCGGCCACAACAAATGGTCCAAAGTCAAACGCGCGAAGGCCATCACCGATTCGCGCAAGGGGAAGGTGTTCTCCCGGCTCTCGCGTGACATCACTCTCGCCACCAAGGCCGGCGGCGGTGACCCCGACGGCAACGCCCGCCTGCGCACACTGCTGCTCAAGGCCAGGGACGCGAACATGCCCGTCGAGAACGTCGAGCGCGCGATCAAGAAGGGCACCGGCGAGCTGCCGGGCGTCGTGTTCGAGGAAATCACCTACGAGGGTTACGGCCCGGGCGGCGTGGCGTTCGTCGTCAAGGTCACAACCGACAACAAGACCCGCGCCGCCCAGGACGTGCGCTCGGCTTTCGCGCGCCACGGCGGCA
Source organism: Verrucomicrobiota bacterium (assembly GCA_028293565.1). GTDB lineage: Bacteria > Verrucomicrobiota > Verrucomicrobiia > Opitutales > Opitutaceae > Opi-474. The sequence goes on from JAQGON010000108.1 coordinate 53,644, forward strand.
ATCTCGCCAGCACCGGCGCGGTGGCGTTCCAGTTTCTCCACGCCGGCCAGTTCCTGATCGCGCTCGACCAGACCACCGAGGATGCCCTGATGGAAGTCGCGCTCGAGGCCGGCGCCGACGATGTGATCGCCAGCGACCACGGCTTCGAGGTGCGGTGCAACGTTCACGCCTTCGATCGGGTCTCGCACGCCCTCGAGCAGAAAAAACTGAAGCCCGAGAGCGCCGAGATCGCCTACATTCCCGTCAGCACGATGCCGGTGACGGATGCCGCCGTCGCAAAGACCCTGCTGAAGCTCCACGATGTCCTCGACGAGATCGACGACGTCCACGCAGTTTATTCAAACGAGGAAATCGACGACGCGACCAGCGCCGCCGTGCAGGCCCCCTGAATTGGAACAGGGCCAACCAGCGCGTGGAGCGCGTTGTCATAATGACATCCGCAATGCTTGTCTCGCACCCGCGGCGCACAATGGTCAGCCCTTCCGCATGACTGACTCCGAGGAAAACGCACCCGTGGGCAGTCCGTTCGCGGCCGGCGAGGTCGGGGTCGTCACGCCCCGCGACTTTGTTTGTCCGCGGCCGTTCACGTTCAAGAGCGGCCAGGTCCTGCCGGGATTCACGCTCCGCTACGAGACGTACGGCGAACTCAGCGCGACGCGCGACAACGCGATCCTGATCTGCCATGCGCTCAGCGGAGACCATCACTGCGCCGGCGTGCACTCGGCGGACGACCGGAAGCCGGGCTGGTGGAACAACCTGATCGGCCCGGGCAAGGCGGTCGACACCCGCCGCTTCTTTGTCGTCTGCGCCAACGTGCTCGGCGGCTGCGTCGGTTCCAGCGGACCGTCGTCGCTCAATCCCGAAACGGGCCAGGCGTACGGCATCTCCTTCCCGTTCGTCACCATGCTCGACATGGTGCGCGCGCAGAAACTCCTGCTCGACCACCTCGGCGTCACCACCCTGCACGGAGTCATCGGCGGGTCGATGGGCGGGATGCAGGCGATGCTGTTTGCGATCGAGTTTCCGGGGTACACGCGGCGGGTGCTCGCGATGGCGACGACCGCGCGTGAAAGCGCGCAGGCGATCGCGTTCAACGAAGTCGGCCGCCAGGCGATCATGCAGGACCCCGACTGGAACCAGGGAAACTACGGCAAGGGCGCCGGCCCGCGCGTCGGCCTCGCGATCGCGCGGATGATGGCCCACATCACCTACGTCTCGGACGCCTCGATGGACCGGAAGTTCGGACGCCGGAAAAAAACCACGGCCAACGGCGAGAGCTACACATTCGACGTGCAGTTCGAGGTGGAGGGTTACCTGCGCCACCAGGGCCAGGCCTTCATCAACCGTTTCGACGCCAACTCGTACCTCTACATCACGCGGGCGCTCGATCAATTCGACCTGGCCCACGCCTACGGGTCCCTCGAGTCGGCGTTCGCGCCCGTGCAGGCCGAGTCGCTCATCGTCGGGTTCACCAGCGACTGGCTCTTCCCCCCCGAGCAGAACCGCCAGATCGCGCTGGCCATGCTGCGCGCCGGCAAGCGCGCCAGTTATGCGGAGCTCGCGACCGACCTGGGACACGATTCCTTCCTGCTCGAGTCCGAGGAGCTATACGCGCTCATCCGCGCCTTCCTCGAACGGAGCCACATCGTTGCCGTGGATTTTTCGATCTGAGCAACCCCCACCCATGACCAAAATCGTCGAAAAGCGCACGGTCGACATGCAGATCATCGGGGAGTGGGTCGCCCCCCGGTCGCGGGTGCTCGATCTCGGCTGCGGGCGCGGCGCGTTGCTGGATTACCTCGTGCAGTCCAAGGATGTCGCGGCCGTCGGCGTGGACCTCGATTTCGCGCGGGTCACGGCATGCGTCGCCCGCGGCCTCTCGGTCTATCAGGGCGACATGACGGGATTCATGCGCCAGTTTCCCGACCGGCACTTTGACCGCGTGATCTGCTCGCGGACCGTCCAGGAACTCGGCGATCCCGCCGGGGTGATTCTCGAGGCGCTGCGCGTCGGCCGGACGCTCACGGTCGGCTTCGTCAACCACGGCTTCTGGAAAAACCGCGTCGACGCCCTCGTGCGCGGCCGCAAGGTGCGCAACGACGTTTACACCACCGACTGGTTCGAAAGCCGTCCGGCGAACCCCGTGACGATCGCGGATTTCGAGCACTTCTGCGCGGCGAAAGAGATCACGATCACCCGTCGGGCGCACTTGCGCGGCAACTGGCACAGCCCGTGCCGCACGCTTCCCAACCTGTTCGCCGGCTACGCGCTCTACGACCTGGCGAAGTGACAGCCGGCTGGATCAGGAAGCCGTCGCCGCCAGCCGTGCCGCGCGGAAGAGCGCGACGCAGTTCGAACCGTCCCCGGTCGTCAGCCATTCCGGCTCCAGTCCGCGGAACTCGCGATCGACGGCCGTGCGCAGGCCGCCCACCTCGATCACGACCACCCCGCCGGGCACGAGACGCGTCGCCGATTGGCGGAGAAGTTTGCGGATGACCACCAGCCCGTCCCTGCCGCCGTCGTGCGCCAGTCGCGGCTCGGCCTGGAACTCGGGCTCCTGCCGGTCCACGTGCGCGCTCGGCTCGTAAGGCGGGTTGCTCAGGATGACGTCGTACTTCGCCGGCGGGACGGCGTCGAAGACATCGCTGCGGCGGAGCGCGATGCGCCGCTGGAGGCGAAACTGCGCGACGTTGATCCGCGCGACGTCGAGCGCGTCGGCGGAAAGATCCAGCGCGTCGACCCGCGCCTCGGGAAAATGCTTCGCCAGCAAAATCGCCAGGCAGCCCGAGCCGGTGCAGACGTCCGCCACCCGCCGCACGTCCGCGGGGCGCACCCAGCGGTCCAGCTGCGTCGGGATGATCTCGAGAAAATAGCTGCGGGGAATGATCACGCGTTCGTCGACGTAAAACCGGAGATCCCCGAGAAAGGCTTCACGGGTCAGGTAGGCCGCGGGCACCCGGTTCAGGATCCGGCGCCGGAGCACCGACTCGAGCGTGCGCCGCTGCGTTGCGCCGGGTTTCAACTCCAGCACGCCGGCCGGGCTCCCCAGCGGGAGATCGAGCGTGCGCAGGAGAAGATAGAGGGCTTCGTCGTGCGCGCTGGCGGCGACCTGCCCGAGCGCGACGCGATGCCGCGCGTAAAGTTTTTCCGCCAGGGCGAGCCAATCCCCGACCGTCTCGCAGGCGGCGGAACCCGGCAGCGGTTTATTTTTGGGCCGCTTCACTGGACGCCGTCACGTGCTCATGGGCGAAGATGTGCTCCGGGCAATAGCACTCGTCGCCGGCGCATTTGGAGCAGTAGCGGAAGTCCAGCTCCGGATTCGTCAGGTCCGTCTTGCCGCAGACCCGGCAGCGATGGCGGGCCTCCGGCCCGGCGGCCTCGGAGGCGAAGCGCCGGGCCTGTCCGGCCATCGAGCGCTTCCGGTGGCGCATCGTCTGGACGATGTCCCGGCTGAAAAACAGCAGGAAGTTTCCGACCGAGGCCAGGATCTGGAACCGCAGCGGCCAGCCGCCGCGGAAGAACTGGTAGGCAAACATCAGCCACGTGACGAGCGCGAGCCACTTGATCCTGACCGGCAGGATGAAAAACAACGCGAGCTCGAACTCCGGATTCAGCCACGCAAACGCGAGGAAAACCGAGCCGGCGATGAACAGGTTCGTGGTGGGCGAGTACGGCGTGAGAAACGCGACGCCGATCGTCAGCAGATAGCCGGTCAGCAGGAAAAGATTGAAGCGAAACTCGCCCCAGTAGCCCTCGAGGGCGCCGCCCATCAGGAAAAACATGTACCACGCGAACGCCACCAGCGCGTAGCCAAACAGCCCGGGCGGCGGCGGCATGAAGACCATCGTGAACAGGCGCCACCATTCGCCCTGCCGCGCGAGCTCGGGCACGAACAGGAAATTGCCCAGGTCGAGCAGCCCCAGCAGCGCCGAAAGCAGCACGAAGACCTGGCCGATGACCAGGTAGAGCGAAAGGTTCGGAATCGCGAAGCGGCCGAGGAAACGTTCGAGTTTGGGAAGCAGGGGCATCAGGGAGGCAAAGCCGCTTGTTTCTCGGGCTTGGCCGCGAGCTGTGCAACGAGCTTCTGCTTCTGCGGCGCCAGCGACGGCTCGACCACCGTGGCGAGGAGCAGCTTCGCATGCTCAAGCTTGCCCTGCTTGATCAGGATGTTGGCCGCGTGCAGCCGCATCGTCTGCCGCTCGACATCGGTCGCCGCCTTTTCCTCCAGCGCCCCCCAGGCCTTCAGCGCCGCATCCCAGTCCGGGACCGGCAGGTCGTAGAACGACTCGGCCTGACGGTACGTGAATTCGAGGCGGTTTGGCGCCAGTTCCGCGGCGTGGCCGAACGCCTCGTGCGAGGCGTGGTCGACCGCGTCCGCGGTCCACTCCCCCGACCGGATGAAATCGTCGCGCGCCTCGTGCAGCAGCATCCCGAGCTGGTAATGGTAAAGCGGCTCTTTCGGCTCGAGCTTGATCGCCGCGAGAAAATACGGGAGCGCCTCCAGCGGCTTCCCCTCCTCGGCGAGGAAGTTTCCGATCTGGTTTTTTACCAGCGCCTGGTCGGGATCGAGCTGGTTCGCCTTGAGCAGCATGGCGATCGACTCCTTCCGCATCCCGACCTTGCCGAGCAGGTAGCCGTACGCCGCATATCCCGGGGCGTAGTCCGGGTTGTCGCGGAGCAGGCCCTCGTAACCCTGCGAAACCTGTTGCAGCTGGAGCTTGAAATTATCCTGGTCGAAATTCGCGTGGTTTTTCGCCGCGTCCGCCAGCAGCTCCTTCTGCCGCTCCACGAGCTGGCGCAGCGTACGGTCCGGCAGCGATTCGCTCTCCGCGCGGCCGGACGCGACGAGCGAGAGGAAAATGACGAAGACCAGGAGCCGAGGTTTCATGCGGACCCGTTCCGACACCTTCACGGGGACAAGGTGCCCGCGTAAACGTTCATCCGCTCGCCGCGCAGAAATCCCACCAGCGCCTGCCCGCTCGCCTGCGCGAACTCCACCGCCGCACTCGTCGGCGCGGAGATGGCCGCCACGACCGGAATGCCGGCGGCGAGCGCCTTCTGCATGATCTCGAACGACACCCGCCCGCTCACCAGCAGCACCGCGCCGCGCAGCGGGAGCCGCTCGGCGAAAAACGCGTGGCCCACGACCTTGTCCAGGGCGTTGTGCCGGCCGACATCTTCGCGCACCGCCTGGAGGACGCCCGCCTGGTCAAACAGCGCGCTGGCGTGCAGCCCGCCGGTCGCGTCGAAGGCCTGCTGCGCCGCGCGCAATTTCGCCGGCAGCGAGGCCAGGATCTCCCGCGACGGCGCGATCGGCGCCTCGATCGGCGGGAACTGCGTCCGCACGGCGTCGATCGTCGCCTTGCTGCAGATGCCGCAGCTCGACGACGTGAACACATGCCGCGTCAGCCGCTCGAAATCCACCACCGCACCCGGCGCCAGCACCGCGTCCAGAATATTTTCCTCCGGCTGGCCGCCGTCGTTCCGGCAATGGATCAGGTCGAACACCTCCTCGCGCCGGCGGATGATCCCCTCCGTGACGAGAAATCCCGCCGCGAGCTCGCGGTCATGGCCCGGCGTGCGCATGACCACCGCCACGCTCCGTCCCCCAACGCGGATCTCGAGGGGCTCCTCGGCCGCGACGGCATCGTCACGCAGGCTCGCCGGCGCCGCGCCCTCGTGGCGGGCGATCGGGACAACGCGCGTGGCCTTGGCAAGCGACATGCCGCGAAGAAAGCGGATGCCGCGAATAACAGCCACGTTTTTTATCTCTTCCCCGGGTTCAGCCGGTGTGGGTTTACCGCAAAGGGCGCAAAGGTCGCGAAGGCCAACGCCCTCCGGTCTTCGCGCCCTTTGCGGTTAAAAAAATCCTCGCGGCAGGTTTTCCCGACAACGGGGTTGCCTCCTGCCCAAAGCTTCATGCCTTGGATTCATGCCCGCCTCCTCTGCCTCCCCGTCCGCGGCTCCTCCCGGGCGCGGGGCGGCGATCAACCCGCCGAACCGCTTCGAGCCGCTGATCCTCGAGCCCGATCCCGACTGCCCGCCAGAGGAGCGCCCGCATCCGCGGACGCAGTTTTTCTTCGACGCGAGCGAGTCGATCCTCTCGCGCAACGACAGTCCCGACGTCCCGTTCACCTTCGGCCTCAACCCCTACCGCGGCTGCGAGCACGGCTGCGCCTACTGCTTCGCGCGGCCCTACCACGAATATCTCGGCTGGAGCAGCGGGCTCGATTTCGAGACGAAAATCCTGGTGAAACTGCGCGCGCCGGAGCTGCTCCGGGCCGAGCTCTCCTCGAAACGCTGGAAGCCCGAGGGCATCACCATGAGCGGGGCGACGGACTGCTACCAGCCGTGCGAACGGCAGTTCAGGCTCACGCGCGCGTGCCTCGAGGTCTGCGTGGAATTCCGCCAGCCGATCTCGATCATCACCAAGAACGCACTCGTGACGCGCGACCTCGACCTTCTTGCCGAACTCGCGCGGCTCCAGGCGGCCGCGGTCTATGTGTCGGTCACGTCACTCGACACCGAGCTCGCCGGCAAACTCGAGCCGCGCGCCTCCCGCCCCGCCGCGCGGCTGCGCGCGATCCGGGAGCTCAGCGCCGCCGGGATTCCCGTCGGGGTGATGGTCGCGCCGATCATCCCCGGGCTGACGGACCACGAGATGCCCGCGATCATCGCTGCCGCCGCGGACGCCGGGGCGACGCGCGCGGGTTACGTCATCATGCGCCTGCCGTTCGCGGTGAAGGACGTTTTCAAGCAGTGGCTCGACGATCACGCCCCGACGAAGAAGGCGCGCATCCTCGACCGCGTCATGGAAATCCGGGGCGGCAAGCTGAACGTCAGCGAATGGGGCAACCGGCTGCGCGGGCAGGGCATCTTTGCGGACCAGATCGCGGACCTCTTCGAGATCTCGGCCCGCCGCGCCGGGCTGAACCAGAAGCATCACCCGCTCTCCGCCGAACATTTCCGCCGCCCGGGCCCGCAACAACTCGAATTGCTTTGAGACCCGCCGCCGCCGGCGGCACGGTCGGGTCCGCGCATGACTTCGAACCCCTCGGTGCGGTGGACGTGGAACGGAACGACTAGCCGCGCGGCGTATCTCGGCTGGGGGTTCGCGCTGATGGCGATCAAGTACAACGTCGACCGCGCCCTCGCGACGGCGATGGGCGCGCACGACTGGCGGCTCGGCCGGTACTGGCGGCCTTCCGACATTCCGCTGGCGTTCACTTCCAGCCAGGACCGGGATCTTTACCTGACGCTCCTGTACGTGGCGCTGCCCTTCATCCTGGCCGGAGTGATCCTGACGGTCCGCCGGCTCCGGGACGCGGGCTGGCCCCTCTGGCTGACGGGACTGTTTTTCATCCCGGTGGTGAACCTCGTTTTCTTTGCGGCGCTCGGCGTCGCGCCGACGAGGACGGAAACCTCCCTACCGCCCACTCCGCCGCAGTCGTTCTGGTGGAAGATCTCGCCCCCTGCGCTGAGCGCCATCACCGGCATCGTCCTGGCCGCCGTGCTGGGAGTCCCGCTGATCTATTTTGGGACGATGATGCTGCACTCCTACGGATGGGGCCTCTTTGTCGCGGTGCCCTTTTTCATGGGAATGTTTTCCGCGCTCGTGCATTCCGCGTCGCATCCGCGAACACTCGGAGCGTGCTGCGGCGTGGCCGCGCTCTCGGTGGCGCTGGCCGGCCTGCTCGTGCTGATCCTCGCGATCGAGGGGCTGATCTGCGTGCTGATGGCGGCGCCGGTCGCGCTGATCCTCGCGTCGCTCGGAGGCGTCGTGGCGTACCTGCTGCAGTCGCGGCGCTGGTCGCACGGGGAAATGGCGCGGCTGTACGGCATGTCCTGGATCGTCTTTCCGCTCGCCCTCGTCGGCGAATCCGCGGCCGCGACCGCTCCTCCGCTCATCGCCGCCACCACCAGCGTGATCGTCGCCGCGCCGCCTGCGACGGTGTGGCGCCATGTCGTGACCTTCTCCGAGCTGCCCGCGCCGCGGGACCTGATTTTCCGGAGCGGCATCGCGTATCCGGTGCGCGCCCGGATCCTGGGACACGGCCCCGGCGCGATCCGCCACTGCGAATTTTCCACCGGCCCCTTCGTCGAACCGATCACCGTGTGGGACGAGCCGCGCCGGCTGGCCTTCGACGTGACGCAGCAGCCCGAGCCGATGCGTGAGCTTTCGCCGTATCCCGGGCTGCACCCGCCGCACCTCGACGGTTTTTTCCGCTCCCGGCGCGGCGAATTTCGCCTGACTCCCCTGAGCGGTGGCCGGACGCGGCTCGAGGGAACGACGTGGTACGAGCAGGATCTCTGGCCGAACCGGTACTGGCGCGTCTGGTCCGACTATCTCGTGCACCACATC
>JAQGON010000132.1 GCA_028293565.1 Verrucomicrobiota bacterium
AAGTCGCCGAGCTGCGCCGCGATGTTTCGGGAATGCTGGGCGCGCCGGCAATTCTCTCCGTGCACCGCGACGCGGCGGCCCTGGCCTTCGCCCGCCGGAGCGACGTCGGGCTCGTTTCGCAGCAGGGGCCCGCGACCCCCGATCATGTGATCCGGACGAAACGCGTCCCGATGGTCGGCCGGGACCTCGCCGGGTTCCGCGCGGCCTATGTGGATTATTTCAACGCGCAGGCGGCGACGTCCGGATCGGCCCTGACGATGCTGGATTCCGCGCCGCGCGTGATCCTCGACCCGGAATTCGGGCTCGGCGCCGTTGGACGCACCGCGAAAGAGGCGGCGATCGCGGCTGACATCTATCGTCACACGATGGAAATCATCCGTCGCGCGACCGCGCTGGGCGGATGGCGGGCGCTGCCGGCGCGGGATATTTTCGACGTGGAATATTGGGACCTCGAGCAGGCCAAGCTCCGCGCGGCGGGCAAGCCCGCCCTGTTTGCCGGCGAGGTGGCGGTCGTCACCGGCGCCGCCTCGGGCATCGGCAAGGCCTGCGTCGAATCGCTGCTCCAGCGCGGCGCCGCGGTCGTGGGTCTCGACCTCAATCCCGCGATCGCGTCGCTGCACGCGCGGCCGGAGTTTCGCGGCATCGTCTGCGATCTGACCCGCGAGGACCGGCTCGCGGCGGCGATGGAGGAGGCCGTCGGCGCCTTCGGCGGCCTGGACATGCTGGTGCTGAACGCGGGAATTTTCCCCGCCGGCGCGCCGATCGCGGAGCTGCCGCTGGATCTCTGGCGGAAGGTGATGTCGGTGAATCTCGACGCGACTTTCCTGCTGATGCGCGAGGCGCATCCCCTGCTGAAGCTGGCGCCGCGGGGCGGCCGCGTGGTCGTGATTGGCTCGAAGAACGTCCGCGCGCCGGGCCCGGGCGCCGCGGCGTATTCCGCCTCGAAGGCCGCGGTGAACCAGCTGGCGCGCGTCGCGGCGCTGGAGTGGGGGAAGGATCGCATCCGGATCAACTCGCTTCATCCCAACATGGTTTTCGACACTGCGCTGTGGACGCCCGAGATCCTCGCGTCGCGTGCGAAGCATTACGGGCTGACGGTGGAGGAATATAAGACGAACAACGTCCTGAAGACGGAGATTTCCAGCCGCGACGTCGCCGAGCTCGCGGCGGAGATGTGCGGGCCCCTGTTCGCGAGGACCACCGCGGCGCAGGTGCCCGTCGACGGTGGAAACGAGCGGGTCATTTAGGCGGGATTGTCTTTCAACCGCAAAGAACCCGAAGTCCCGGCCCAATCCGAACCCTGCCCCCTGGCTCGATCTTTGCGACCTTTGCGTCCTTCGTGGTCATCCCGATTTCCCCATGAGCACCCCAAAAAAACGCCCTGTCCATTACACGTTGAGCACCCATTGGGACCGCGAGTGGCGCGAGCCGGCCCAGGGGATTCGTTATGCGCTGGTCGGCCTGATGGACCGCGTGATCGCGGGACTCGAGGATGGCCGGCTCAAAGGGCCCTTTCAGACCGACGGCCAGTCGATCCTGATCGACGACTACCTGGAAATCCGGCCGGAGCGGCGCGCCCAGGTGGAGCGGCTCGCGCGCGAGGGGAAACTGGTCGTGGGGCCGTGGTATTCGATGCCCGACGAGCTCACGGTCTCCGGCGAATCGCTGATCCGGAATCTTCTCGTGGGCCGGCAGGCCGCGCGCGCGCTCGGCGGCGAGCCGTCCGCCGCGGGTTATGTCCCGGACATGTTCGGACACACCAGCCAGCTTCCGCAGATTTTCGCCGGGGTCGGCATCGAGGTCGGATATGTCTGGCGCGGGATCAACCTCCGGGCCGAGCGCAATTTCATCTGGCGCGGGGCGGACGGCACCGAGCTGCCGTGCCACAAGTTCGGCAACGTCGGCTACGGGACGTTCGCGCACCAGGTGAACCGCGGACACGAGCCGGACGGGAATATCGAGGACCGGCCGGCCGAGCTCGTCCGGCTGGCTCGGGAGTTTCTGGACCAGGAAGCCGCGGCCACGGCGGTCGACGCGATTCTCGTCCATGACGCGTGCGACCACCAGGAGTGGAGTCCGAAACGCTACGAACTTCTTTTCGCCGAATTCGCGAAGAGCCGGAAGTACCGCGTCGTGCACACCAGCCTCGACGCCTATCTTCGGGAGCTGCTCGCGCAGCGCGACCGGATCAAGACCGTGCTCGAAGGCGAACTGCGCGCCGCGGGGCGCGATCATCCGGTCGCGGACGTCGTCGCCCACTGCAACCAGTGGGTCATCCCGGGCGTCCTCTCGAGCCGCGTCCGCCTCAAGCAGGCCAACGCGCGCTGCCAGACGCTGCTCTGTCATTGGGCCGAGCCTTTCAGCGCGTTCGCCGCCGCCGCCGTCGGCGCCGAGTTCGCGCCCGGTTTTTTCGAAACGGCGTGGCGCTGGCTGCTGCAGAACCATGCGCACGACTCCATCGACGGCTGCAGTCCGGACCAGGTGCACAAGGACATGGAGTTCCGGTTCGACCAGTGCCGGCTCATCGCCGAGAAGCTCACGGTCGACGCGACGTGCCGCCTCGCCGCCAACGTGGCCGGCGAGGTGACGAAGGACGAGCTGCGCGTCACGGTGTTCAACCCGCTGCCGCGCGAATTTGCCGGCGTCGCCGAAATCACGCTAGAGATCCCGACGACGTGGCCGGCGTTCAACGAGTTTTTCGGCTTCGAGCCGAAGCCCGGCTTCGCGGTTCGCGACGCGGCGGGAAAGGAAGTGCCGTACCAGCGGCTCGGGCAGACGATGAACCGGATCCGCCAGCGCATCCGTCCGACGAAATTTCCGGAGGCGGTGATGAGCCACCACGTCGCCGTCGGGCTGTTCGTCCGGATTCCGGCGCACGGTTACACCACGCTGACGGTGAAGGCCGTCGCGGCGGGACGTCCGACCCGGTATCCCGCGGAACCGGCCCTCGCGACCAGCGACCGCTCGATGGCCAACGAATTCCTGGCGGTCGCGGTCGCGTCGAACGGCAGCCTGACTCTCACCGATCGTCGCAGCGGGCGGGAATATTCGCGGGCGCTGACCTTCGAGGATGGCGCCGACATCGGGGACGGCTGGTACCACGGCATCGGGGTGAACGACCAGGTTTTCACGTCGGCGGCGTCGTCGGCCGACGTCGCCCTCGTGCACAACGGCCCGCTGCTCGCGACGTTTCGCGTGCGCACGACGATGAACGTGCCGGCGGAGTTTCTCGCCGATGGCATGGTGCGGTCCGGGAAATTCACGCCGATGACGATGGACTCGCTGGTCACGCTCCGCGCAGGCCAGGATCACGTGGAAATCCGGACGACGATCGACAATCCGGTGGACGATCACCGCGTCCGCGTTTTGTTTCCGAGCGGCGCGAAGGCCGACACGTATCTCACCGACACCGCGTTCGACGTGGTGGAGCGCCCCGTCGCGCTGCCGAAGGACAATCACGAGTACCGCGAGCTGAACGTGGAGACCCAGCCGCAGCAGAGCTGGACGGCGGTGTTCGACGCGAAAGGCGGGCTCGCAGTCGTGGCCGACGGCCTGCTCGAGACCGCGGTGCGCGACACGCCGGAGCGGCCGGTGGCGCTGACGCTGTTCCGCGGCACGCGGCGCACGGTCTTCACCGATGGCGAGCCGGGCGGGCAGATGCGCGGAGCGCTGTCGTTTCATTATGCCGTCATGCCGCTCCGGGGAGCGCCGGACCGCGCGCGCCTCTGCGAACTGGGACAGCAGCTCGCCGCGGGTTTGAGGACGGTCCAGCTGCGCGCGGCGGATGTGCTCATCCATCGAACGACTGGCACGCTTCTGCCGGAGGCGGGATTCCTGCGGCTCGAGGGTCCGGCGGTGATGACGAGCGTCCGCGAAACCGCGGGCGCGCTGGAGATCCGGATGTTCAATCCCCAGGACAAAAAAATCTCGGCGACGGTTCGGCTCGGATCGGCCGGAGGAAGGGAAAAGCGGACACCTGAGGTGCAGCGCATCGATTTCGAGGGCAACCCGCTGGGTTCGCTGCCGGTCGTCAAGGGAGGCGTGACGACGACCTTGAAGCCGAAGGAGATCGTGACGCTCCGGGTGAAGTAGATCGGAAGACTGGTTTTTACCGCAAAGAGCGCGAGGACCGCGAAGCCCGATCCATCGGATTGGGTGACCTTCGGGTGCTTCGTGCCCTTCGTGGTAAATAACGGAGGGTGTTCACCACGAAGATCACGAAGCGCACGAAGGCCAAGCCGGTGGGGGAGAAACCGAATCGGCTTATTGCAAGTTATGGGAAAATCGAAAGGGTGGGTTTGCACGCGGCCCACGATGATTCCCACCCGGCGACACCTTGAATTTGCGGCGGGTTATCTCGAACTGGGAATGCTGGTCGAGGCGATGGAGGAGCTGGAGGCGATCCATGCGGACGACCGGCTGTCGGCGCCGGTGATGCGTCTGCGGGCGGACCTCTATCTGCAGGCGAGGCAATGGGACCTCCTGCTGGCGGTCTCACAGGAGCTGACGCGGCAGCATCCGGACGACGAGCGGGGCTGGATTCATTCGGCGTATGCGCTGCGCGAACTCGACCGCGTGGTGGAGGCCAAGGCCATCCTGCTCGAAGCGGAACCGCGGCACGGCCCGGTTTCGGGGCTGCTGCATTACAATCTGGCGTGCTATCATTGCCTGCTCGGGGAGATCCCCGAGGCGAAGACCCGGCTGGCGATCGCCTGCCGCCTGAGCGCCGGGTGGCGGAAGGCGGCTCTCGACGATCCCGATCTGCGGGCGATGTGGAACGAAATCGCGGCGATGCCGTGACGTTTTCCGGCCGGCCGGGCCGCCGTGACCCGTGTCTCGCGGCACTCCGGTCTTCCCTGTAGGCTGTTCGGCCGATAGCTTTCGGTTTCACGCATGCGCCGTCGTTTCCTTTGGGCCGCGGTTTATTTCGGCACTTGTGCCGCGATCTGGGCGGCGCCGCGGGTCCGTATCGGGGTCGAGAACAACGCCGAACCGCTCTCGTTCGTCGATGCCAAGGGCCAGCCCACCGGGTTTTCGCCGGAGCTGGTGAGAGCGATGACGAAGACCGGCGAGTTCGAGGCCGAGTTCGTCTCCTCCTCGTGGAGCCAAATCCTGCACCAATTCAACGCGGGGCAGATCGACGTCCTCGCGAATGTCACGGTGACCGACGAGCGGAAGTCGACGATGGATTTTTCCATCTCGCACGCGTACCTGCACGGCTTCGTTTATTTCCGGGATGACCGCGCGCCGGTGCGGAAGACCTCGGACTTCGCCGGGAAAACCGTCGGCGTCCTGCTGGGCAGCGTGACCTATTTCCACATGCTCTCGCATCCGGAGTGGGGGGCGCGCGTACAGGGCTACGCGACCTCGGGGGCGGTGCTCGAGGCGACGCGGAGCGGCGAGGTGGATGCCGCGCTTTACCTGCTGCCGCTCGCGACCGGGACGAACGAGCGCGGGCTGCACAGCGAATTTCTCGACGACGTGACCTTCCGGTATCATTTCGCGGTGCACAAGGGCGACACGGCCACGCTGGCGCGCCTGAACGAAGCCCTGGCGGGCGTCCGCCACGACGGCGAGTTCGACCGGCTCTGGAGCAAATGGATCGGCCCGCTCGAGCCGCATCCGATCCGCGCGCAGGATCTCCGGCCGTATTTCATCCCGCTCGCCATCGGCCTCGCGATCATGGCGGCGCTGTTCTCCTGGCAGCGCCGGATGCTGTCGAAGGTGTCGGCGCAGGCGGTCGCGTTGCGCGAGAGCGAGGACCGGTTCCGGTCCACCTTCGAGAACGCCGGGGCGGGCATGGCGCTGGTGCGCACGAACGGCGAGCTGATCCGGACGAATCCGATCCTGCAGCGCATGCTCGGCTACACCGACGCCGAGCTGACGCGGCTGACGTTCCGGGAAATCACCCATGCCGAGGATCTGGAAAAGGACCTCACGCTGTTCGACGAGCTGCTGGTGGGAAGACGGGAGAGTTACCAGATCGAGAAGCGTTATATCCGGAAGGACCGGCGGATCATCTGGGGACGCCTGACGATTTCCAGCGTGCGCGGGCGGGACGGCGCGGCGCTTTACACCGTCGGGATGGTGGAGGACGTCACCGAGCACAAGCGCACGCAGGACGCCCTCCGGCTGAGCCAGGAGCGGCTGCAGGCGATCCTGGATTACAGCCCCGCGCTGATTTACGTGAAGAATCTCGAGGGCCGCTATCTGCTGACGAACCGGCTGTTCAACGAGAAGAACAGCAAGAACGGCGCGAGCCTCGTCGGCCTGACCATCCGCGCGCTGGTGCCGCCCGAGGAGGCCGATCTCCACGAGAGCCACGACCGGCTGGTGATCGATAAGGGCGCGCCGATCACGATGGAGGAAAAGAGCCTCGAGAAGGGCGTCATGCGCACGTACCTCGCGGTGAAGTTTCCGCTGCGCGATGCGCAGGGCAGAATCTACGCCATCGGCGGAGTCGACACGGACATCACGGAATACCAGGTGCTGCAGGCGCAGTTCGTGCAGGCGCAGAAGATGGAGGCGTTCGGCCAGCTGGCGGGCGGGATCGCCCATGATTTCAACAACATCCTGGCGGTGTTCATGATCCAGCTGAGCCTGCTGTCCGCGGACGCGACGCTGCCGGCGCTGACGGTGAAGAAACTGAAGGGCCTGGAGGACATCACGCAGAAGGCGGCGCGGCTCACGCGACAGCTCCTGATGTTCAGCCGCCGCGAAGCGACGAGCATGCAGGTCATGGACCTGAACCAGGCCCTCGTGGAGGTGTTCAAGATGCTCGGCCGGGTGCTCGGCGAGCACATCGACCTGAAGCTGCAGCACCAGGGGCTCCCGCGCTGGATCAATGCCGACGCCGGGATGATCGAGCAGGTCGTCATGAATCTCTGCGTGAACGCCCGCGATGCGATGCCGGAAGGCGGCCGGCTCCTCGTCGACACCGAGATCGTCGAGTTCGACGCCGGCATCGTCCACGAGACGCGCCGGCCGGGCCGCTTTGTCTGTCTCAGCGTCGCGGATACGGGGCAGGGGATGGAGGCCGCGACGATCAAGCGGATCTTCGAGCCGTTCTTCACCACGAAGGAGGTAGGCAAGGGCACCGGGCTCGGGCTGGCGACGGTGTACGGGATCGTCAAGCAGCACGGAGGCTGGGTCGAGGTCGCCAGCGCGATCGGGCAGGGCAGCGTTTTCCGCGTCTACCTTCCGTCGGTGGGACCCGCCGCTGTGCGCCGCGTGGAGGCCGAGGTCCCGGAGGTCCGCGGCGGGAGGGAACGCATCCTGATCGTCGAGGACGACGCTCCGGTCCGGGAAATTTCCGCGATGTGCCTCGAGCAGATGGGTTATTCCGTCGTGGTGACGTCGGATGCCGCGCAGGGAATGCAGAAATGGGAGGAGCATGGCCAGCGGTTCGACCTGCTGCTCACCGACATGGTGATGCCCGGCGGAATGAGCGGACTCAAACTCGCGCGGATGCTCAAGGAGATGAAGCAGAGCCTGAAGGTGATCATCGTGAGCGGCTATTCCGCGGAGGCGTCCGACTCGAAGAAGCCGTTCACCGACGTCGGCATCTATCTCACCAAGCCGATCAACCGGGTCACTCTGCTGGCTGCGGTGCGCAAGGCCCTGGACAGCCCGTAGGCGCGCCGCCTTCGGGCCGGTGAAATTTCACCGCAAAGGGCGCGAAGTTCGCAAAGGTCAATCCTCCTGGATTCGGTCTTTGCGGACTTTGCGCCCTTTGCGGTTAAAGCGGCCGGGATCACGCGTGGCTTCCCGCCTTGCCCCCGGCGCCATGGTCCTTACCCCTTTAGGCATGATTTCGCTTTCCGCGTCTCGCACGCTGGTCAAGTCGGTGGCGGTGTTCGAAGCCGTCAAGGGCGGCATCGTGCTGCTGGCCGGATTTGGCGTGCTCTCGCTCCTCGGCCGCGACCTGAGGGCGCTGGCGATGTCGCTGGTGGGCTGGCTGCATCTCGACCCCAGCCGCCGCTTCACGAGCGTTTTCATCGAGGCGGCGTCGAACACGACCGACGCCCGGCTCTGGTTCATCGCGGGATTCGGATTTGTCTACGCGACGTTTCGTTTCACCGAGGCCTACGGCCTGTGGAAGGCGCGCGCATGGGCCGAGTGGCTGGCGCTGGTCAGCGGCGGAATTTATCTGCCCGTGGAAGTCTATGAACTCCTGCGCCGGGTGACGTGGATCCGGATGACGGCGCTGATCGCGAATCTCGCGGTCGTGATCCTGATGGCGGTCGTGCTCTGGCAGAATCGCCGCCGGCATCGCGACGGCGTGGCGCTTCCGTAACGCACGCCTTATCGCGGCCGCTCGATGCCGCCGCCGGGGAGCTCGGAACCGCGGACCGCATCGGGCTTCATGGCGCCGCGCACCAGCGACGCCACCAGAAAGAGAATTCCGCCGTTGCACAGGCCGGCCACGACGCAGGTGCAGTTAAAGTCGTTTGGCAGGGTGTCGTTGACCAGGGACAGCGGCGGCAGGAGCAACCCGGTCGAGGGAAAGCCGTAGATCCACGCGAAAAGTCGCAGGCGTTCGCCGGGCATGTATCCGGCGAGAGATCCCAGCAACAGGACTAGGCAGGGTGTCGGATAGACCACCCAGCACCACGCCGCGCAGCTGCCGGCTTTCTTCATCGTGGAGAAAATCGGCAGGGGCCGCGAACCGGGAGAACGGCGGCAGCGCAAGGGATCGGGCAGGGGCGAAGGTCCATGGAGCTGATTCCCTCCTAGACGTTCGATGGGTGGAACCCAGTTACAGACCCGACCGGTTTATTTTGAAATCCTCCTCCCCGGGGAGAAACACCCAGATCCGCTAGGGCCAGACTTCGTAAACTTCGACCAGCCCTTCGCCGGTTCCGTTGTTTCGGCCGGAGAGTTTGACGCTGTAAACCCCGGCCGGGAGGCTGATCGAGAGCGCGGCATCCTTGCTGCCTGGGTCCAGTCCAAACGCCCCGACCTGGGTGAACGTCGCGGCGAGGGCAGGACTCCAGTCGTCGACCTCGGCAATCCGGGTCCCGATCGAATCAAACACTTCGAGATACGGATCGGCCAGATATCCGGTGATACCGTAATGCGCCAGGCCCGGGCCAATCCCCCGGATCATGAGTTGCTTGGAGCCGGTTCCGGTAATGACAAAGCCCACGATCAGTGCGTCCGGCCCTGTGCCCACCTGGTTTCGCGCCGAGACGTTCACCAGCCGGTTCGAATAATCGGCCTGGGTGTCGTAGAGCTCGAGCAGGACCGTCCCGGCGCCTCCGCCCGTCGCGATCGCGGAATTCGCCCCCGTGACCGTCGTCAGCAGCGCCGCATCCTTCGCGTCGGTGAACACAAACGCGCCGACCTGGTTGAAGGTCGCGACGAGCGCCGGGTTCCAGTCGTCGTTTTGGGCGATCCTCTGGCTCGAGCCATTGAAGACCTCGAAGGCAGGATCGGAACCTCCGCTCAATCCAAGCCCCAGGGCCGTCAAGCTGGGCCCGGCGACCCGCAGCAGGATGGTTTTCGGGCCGCTCGAGACAAAGCCGGGAATGAGTTTCTGCCCGGCGGCCAGCGTCGTCCGGACCGAAAGGTTCGCGAGCAACGTCGCCGGCTGCGCGCCGCCCGCCAGCACGGTGAGCAACGCGACGCCGCTGGTGACGCTGCCGGCGGCATTGGTGACGGTGACGCTGTAGCTCCCGGCATTGGACGCCCCCACGGGTGAAACGATCATCGCCGAGGACGTGGCGCCGGAGATCGGTACGCCGTTCTTGAACCATTGGTAGGCGAACGGGGGCGACCCGCCCGGGACCGCGGTGAAGGTCACGCTTCCTCCGGCCACGACCGAGGCGGCCTGCGGTTGCGAGACGATCGAGGGTGACGCCGCATTCACGACGAGCGCGGCTGACGCACTGTTCACGAAGCCCGCGCTGTTGCTGACCGTCACCGTGTAATTGCCTGCGTCGCCGGCCTGCGCCGCCGCGATCTGAAACGTCGCGCCCCCCGCGCCGCTGATCGCCGCCCCATCCTTGTACCATTGGTAGCTGAACGGGGCCGTGCCGGTCGCTGAAACGGAAAAACCCGCCGCCGCGCCGGCCATCGCGGTGGAGCCTTGGGGTTGAACCGCGATGCCTGGCGCCGCGATCACCGCGGCGATCGTCAGCGCCGCCGGGTTGCTCGCGACCATTCCCGCGCCGTTCGAAATCGTGACCGCGTAATTTCCGGCATCCGCAGCCTGCGCGCTGGCGATCGCGAAGACCGGTCCGCTCGCGCCGGAAAGGGCAGTGCCGTTTTTGGACCACTGGTAGGCAAACGGCGGGGTGCCGCTGACCTGGACGGAAAAAGTGGCCGAAGACCCTGCGAGCAACGAATTCGGCTGCGGCTGGAGGACGATCGACGGCGCCGCCACATTGACGGCGAGAATGGCCGGCGCGCTGCTCGCGCTGCCGGCGCTGTTCGTGACCGTGACGGCGTAGCTTCCGGCGTCGCCGAGCTGCGCGCTGGCGATCGCGAAGCTCGCGCTGGTTGCGCCGCCGACGGCGACTCCGTCGTGCTGCCATTGGTAAGCGAACGGGGCGCTGCCCGCGGCGGTCACGGAAAACGCCGCGCCGGCCCCGACGAAGACATTCGCGCCCTGCGGATGCGCCGCAATCGAGGGCGCGACGATCGCCGCCGTGACGACGAGAGTCGCCGGTGTGCTCGGGGCGGTGCCCGCGCTGTTCGAAACCGTGACGGCATAGACGCCGGCATCGGCGAGCTGGACGAATGGAAGGGTGAGCGTTGAGGACGTCGCGCCTGAAATCGGCACGGCGTTCCTCGACCATTGATAGCTGAACGGCGTGGTCCCGTTGGCGGCCATGGAAAAACTGGCGGCGCTGCCGACCGTGACCGAGATATCCTGGGGTTGCGCCGCGATGGCCGGAGGACTCGCGTTCACCGTCAGCACCGCGGCAGCGCTGGTGGCCGATCCCGCGCTGTTGGTCACGACGACGGTGTAACTCCCCGCATCGGACAGCTGCGTGTTGGCGATGACGAAAGTTGAGCCGGTGGCCGCGGGAATCGCCGCGCCGTTTTTCTGCCATTGATAGCTCAGCGGAGCGGTGCCGTTGGCGGAAAATCCAAAGCTCGCTCCCGCGCCGACCGTGACGGCGACGCTTTGTGGGGGCGCGGTGATCGCCGGTGCGGTGGGCGCGGCGGCGACGGTCAGCGTGGCCGGCGCGCTGGTGACCGATCCCGCGGCATTGGTGACCCCGACGCTGTAATTCGCCGCGTCCGAATGCTGCGCAGCCGAAAGCGCATAGGTTGCCGAGGTCGCGCCGGCGATCGGCGACCCGTTCTTCAGCCACTGATAGGTCAGGGGCGGGCCGCCGGCGGCGGCGACGACGAAAGTCACAGCCGTCCCCGCGACGACCGACGCGTTCGCGGGCTGCGTGGTGATTCCCGGCGAGACGGAGAGGATGGCGGTCGCGCTGATGGCCGCGCCTGCGGTGTTGCTGACGATGGCGGCGTAGTTTCCCGCGTCGGCGGCCTGCGTGCTGGAAATTGTCAGCGTCGAAAGCGCGGCGCCGGCGATCGCGGTGCCGTTTTTCGTCCATTGATAGGTGAACGGACTCGTTCCGCTCGCGGTCACGGAAAACACTGTCGTCGCGCCGGCCGCGACCGTCTGGGTTTGGGGCGAGGTGAGGATGGTCGGCGCGGTCGCGGCGACGGCGAGCGAGGCGAAGTTGCTGTAGGTGAAGCCGGCGAGGTTGGTCACCATCGCGCCGTAGGAACCGATGTCGCTCGTTTGGACGTTCGACAGGGTGAGCGTCGCGCTCGTCGCGCCGGGAATCGGCGTGGAGTATTTCTGCCACTGATAGCTCAGCGGCGCCGTGCCTGCGGCTACGACCGTGAATGAAACCGTCTGCCCGACGGAGGCCGTGGCATTGACCGGCTGCGTGGTCACGGTCGGCGGCTGGTTGACGGTCAGCGTCGCCGCGTTGGTCGTGGTGGATCCGCCGGTGTTCGAAACGAGGCAGCGATATTGGTCGCCGGTCATTCCGACGACGGTGCCGTAGACCGTCAGGCTTGCGGTGGTCGCCCCGTTGAAAATTCCGGCGCCGTCGGTGACGTCGTTCCAGACGCCCGCACCGCTCGTCCGCTTCTGCCACTGGTAATAAGCATACCCGTAAGCCACGGGCGTCCCGGTCACGGCGACGCTGAAGTGCGCCACATTCCCGACTGCGACCGCGGTGTCCGCCGGCTGGAGGGTCACCACCGGCGCTGCCTCGTTCACGACCAGGGACGCGGCGTGGCTGGTGGCCTCGCCGGTGCCATTGGTCACCATGCAGAGGAACTGATCGCCGTTCATCGCCGTGGAACTGGCGACCGCGAGCGTGGCGGCGGTCGCGCCGGAAATATTTCCGCCGTCCGTCAAACGATTCCAGGTGCTCGTGCGCGCCGGCTGGTGGAACCACTGGTAAACGGCGACGCCAACGCCGCCGGTGACGGCCACGCTGAACGACGCCGTGTTTCCGGAGACCACGGTCTGGGTCGCCGGCTGGGTCGTCACCGCGACAACGGTGACGGGACGCTGGACCTCGACGACGAAATGCCCGAAGGCTTTCTTGCCCGCGCCGTCCACCGCCTTGATCGAAAAGAAATGCACGCCGTCCGGCAGCGCCGTGATCTGAACCGTATGTCCCACGACCGCACATTGCGTCGAAGCGGGAACGAGGGAAACCACGGGCGCGGGACCGTCGGGATCGCTGGCGGTGAAATTCACGACGGCGGATCCGTCGGTCGTCGCGGTATAGGGGTCGGTCACAGCCAGAACGGGGGTCGCATTCCCGTCGAGATCTGCCAGCCGCCCATCGACCGACGCGCGAAAATGGGTGTCGACCAGAAACGGGGTTTGAAACCGGAAGTGCACGGGATCGACGTCCTCGCCGTTGCAGAACTGGTCCACCGACTGCTCGACCGCCTGATAGACGGCATTCACCTCGGCGGCATCGCGCGCGATATACACGAAGCCGAGTTTGAATTGCTTCGGCGAATTTTGGTAACCGGGGTTGCGGGCGCCGTAACGCGCAAGGGCCGCGGCGTGGTCGTAGGTCTCGACGCTGGCGGAACTGACGGTGAGGTCCGCGTTGTAAACCGGCGAATTGAGCGCGTAGGTCGTCGGAAACCGCTCGCTCACGCCGATCAGATAGAGGGTCTGGTCGGAGAAGACCTGATAGTCGTTGCTCCGCAGGTTGTCGACGCGCTGGTAGCGGAAGCCATTCGCCGGATCGCCATAGAGCTTGTTGACCGTCGCGCCTCCGTCAGAGGAGTAGGTCGCGCCCATCTGGCAGTCGATCGTGGTGTTGGAGAGCCAGTGCCCGTTGCTGAGGATTCCCGGGCCGACGCCAGTGACGTTGTTGAAAAACTGGCAGCCCCACGCGTGGCCGAGTTCGTGATCGTATACGGCAAGCACCGGAGTGTAGAGCGCACCCGTCAGGTTGTAGCGGCAGAAGTCGACGGTCGCGAATGACGTCGCCGCCGCGGGATCTCCATTGCCGATCCCCGACGAACCGACGCCCGTGCTGATGCCGCTCGCCTTGTAGATCCGGTCGATGTAGTTCGGGACGTGGGAGAGGTCGCCGGTGTTTGCCATGTAACACACCGAAAAATAACCGGCGGGAAACGCCGCGGTCAGTTTTCCGAAGTAGGAACCCAGTCGGGTGAACGGAGTAGCGTAGAGGTCCGCATAGGCGGCGGTCGGAGAACTCCATTGTACCGAGGCATCGACGATAAAAAGGCAGTGTTCGGTTTTGTACGTCGTGGCGTCGACCGGCACCAGCGGCGACGCCGCCCTCGCCAGTGGCACGAGCAGGTTGAAGCAAAGCGCGGTGAGGAGAAACGGATACGACGTCAGCGGGGAGCGGGGCAGGGTGCGCATTCGGGGTCGGGGTGGTATGGCCCATAACCCTCTCGACGCGCAGCCTTTATCCGCCGGGTAGTTGTGCGCACGGCGGACAGAGGCGATGGGCCCTAGCGCCGCCGCATGTAGCAGCCGACGTCAGGAGGCTGAATCTCGACGAGTCAGTAGGCTGAATCTCGAACGACAGGCGGACGCGGAAAAATCAGCCTCCTGACGTCGGCTGCTACATGCGGCGGGGAGATCCCACTGGCGACAGACGGGTCGCCAAAAATTGACGGTCGTTTTTGGCGAGCCGGGTTTGGCTACTTGTCCTTTTTCATCATCGCGTGGCCGGCGGCCATTTCGGTCTTTGTCAGGTAGCCGTCGCCGTCGGTGTCCATCTTCGCGAACATCGCTTCGGAGCCGGCGGCATGTTCCGCCGCCGTGAGTTTCCCGTCTCCGTCCTGGTCGATGACCTTGATCTTTTCCGCAGCCGACATCTCCGCGTGGGCGGGGCCATCGCTCTTTCGTTCGTGCCTGGCGTCCATTTCGTCGGCGGTGACGACGCCATCGTGATTGGCGTCCATTTCATCGAACATTTTTTTCGCCCCCGCGGCATGTTCGGCGCGCGAGATGCGTCCGTCGCCGTCGGTGTCCATCGCCTGGAATTTCGCGTCGACGCCGGTGTGCCCTTCATTCGCGAGAGCCCGCGGGGCCACGAAGGCGAGGCCGGAAGCGAAGAGGGCGACGAAGGCGGCAGGTGATCTTGAGATTTTCATGGTTGGGATCCTTTTGGAGGTTTTGGGGAGGGCTGGAGTCCGTCGACGGACATCCTATTCCCGTCTCCCTCTTCCTGCCAGGGGTGTGTTTCCTGAGCGTGCCATCGGAGATCTTCTGGGTATCGATTGCTCGTGGATTTTCCGACCTGCGAATCGACGATCACGATCCGCTAGGCCGCTGGCTTATTTTCATGCGGGTCGATGCCACGAGCGGGACCCGCCTCGGGCGAGGACAAAACTTGTCCACTGCGACGGCCGGTTGAGTCCTTTTTCCACTCGGTTTCCCCAGCAGGCGCTTGCAGCGCCAACCGCACCGTCTTGAGCAACGTCTCGGCGGTATACGGTTTGAGCAGGTGATACAGTACCTTGCTATCCGCGCGCTGTTCGAGCTCGCCCGCGGAAACGACCCCGCTGGTCGCGACGAAGCGCACGTCGGGCCGAATGTGCCGAATCGACTGGATGAGCATCGGACCATCCATGCGCGGCATGTTGACATCGGTCAGCACGACGGAAATTTCGGCACCATTCTGGGCGAACAAAGCGATTGCCTCCAATCCGTCCCGCGCCACCAGGACCCGATACCCGAAGGCTTCCAAGGTGTGCTGGGTGACACAGCGAATGGCTTCCTCGTCGTCCACCACCAGGATCAAGTCACCTGTGCCCCGCGGCAAATCGCCCACGAACGGGCGGTTGGTACCAATGTCCGCTTGCACGCCCGCCGGGAGGAAAATTTTAAAGGTGGAGCCCTTCCCCGTCTCGCTGTGCACTTGGACAAATCCACCGTGGCTCTTCACGATGACTTGGAGCGTCGACAAACCCAGGCCGGTGCCCTTCCCGATCGCCTTCGTGGTAAAAAACGGATCGAAAATCTTGTTGATGATTTCCTGCGGGATGCCGCTGCCAGAATCGGTCACCTCGAACACGACGTGAGCACCTTTCTGGGCCCCGGGATTCATCGCCGCATAGTGATCGTCAATCACAAGGTTGCTGGCGCCGACGCTCAACGTCCCGCCGGACGGCATGGCATCGCGGGCATTCACGCACAGGTTCAGGAGGATTTGTTGCAGCTGCGTGGCGTCACCCAGGATTTGGCTGCAGTCCCGAGCGACGTTGAACTTGATCGCGATCGAATGGGGGAAGGTTTCACAAATGATGCGTTCGATTTCCTGGAAGATGTGCCTGGGATCGAGCTGGACCCGCTCGCCGTCGACACCGCGCGCAAACGTGAGCACCTGCTTCACCATGCCCGCTCCGCGTTTCGCGCTACTTTCCATCATCTCCAGCAGCCTCATCCCGCGAGCGGAGAGCGCCTCTTGGCGGAGCAATTCCACGGACATCAGGATCGGTGCGAGCACGTTGTTGAGGTCGTGGGCAATGCCACCGGCCAGTGTGCCGATTCCCTCCATGCGCTGCGCCCGGAGATATTGGCTTTCGAGCTTTCGCTTTTCTGTGATGTCTTCCGCCAGGCCCGCATAGCTGATGATCGTGTCGTCGGGCGCGAACACCGGAAACCAGCGATCACGCACCCAGCGTTCCGTTCCATCCGGACGGATCACGCGGTACGTCTCGTCACGGCCGGCCTGGCGGTTGGGCGCGATGGCGGCGCGTCGCAGGCGATCGCGATCGTCGGGATGAATCGTCGCGTACCATGACCCCGGATCCGCAAACAAACCGAGGCTGCTGCAGCCCCAGATTCGTTCATAGATCGGGCTGATATACAGGAAGCGTCCGGTTTCGGCCTCCCGCAGCCAAAACACCTGGTCGATGCTCGCCGCCAACTGCAGGAAACGCGCCTCGCTCTCCTGCAGCGCGCTGTTCGTGTGGATGATATTCAGCTCCGCGAGTTTCATGTCGTGGATGTCCGTGCACGTGCCAAACCACTTCACGATTTCGCCCTCCGAGTCGCGCTGCGGCACTCCGCGGACCAGCCACCAGCGATAGACGCCGTCCGCCCGCCTCAGCCGGGCCTCGATCGAATAAACGCCGGTAACCATGGCGAGGCGCCAGGCATCCTGCGCAGAGCTGATGTCGTCCGGATGAAAGGGCCGGATCCAGCTTTGTCCGTGACTCTCTTCCGAGGTGAGTCCCGTGTAATCGACCCACTGCTGGCTGAAATAGGTGTTCCAACCATCGGCGCGCGCCACCCAGACCATCTGCGGCATCGCTTCCGCCAGGTTACGAAATTCGTCCAGGCTTCCCCGCAGTTTCTCCTCCACGCGTTTGCGCTCGGTGATCACGCTCGCCGATGGAACGAGGAAAACCACTTGCCCAGCCTCGTTCCGCAACGGTTGGAGGGAAAAATCGACGTCGATGATTTCTCCGCCCGCACCGTGGGTCCGAACATCATAACGGGATGGCTCCCCGCCCGCCGCCCGTTGGATGGCTGCGCGCAACTGAGCCTGCACCTCCGGCGGTCCGGCCCACCACGGCGTGTCCGCGAAATGTTTTCCCAAGACGTCCGCGGGTTTCAGGTTTGCCGCCACCAGCGGCGCATTATTGACCTCCACCAGGACGCCGTCAGGTGTGAGCAGCGCGACAAACATCGACGGCCCCAAGCCGTCGATGATATCTCGCAGCAGTTTCGCGCTCCGTTTCGCGGCATCGGCGGCGCGCTTGCGCTCGGTGACATCCCGCGTCGATTCAACGACAAACTCCACGGAACCATCGTCCGCGAGCACCGGGGAAAAGATGTACTCATAAAATCCCTGCGCCCCGGCGGGACTCACATACGCTGTTTCGTCCGTGATCACGTTTCCTCGCTCAAAAACCTCCATGAGCTGAGCCTGAAGTTTGCCGGCCAATGCGAGCGGATAGCCGAGGTCCAGAAAGTCCTTCCCCACGACGCTCTCAAGGGTCCGGCCCCACAGCTTGAGCAGGGATTGATTCGCAAACAGGAGGCGCCCATTTCGGTCATACACCTGGGCAAAATCGCTCATCGACGAAAAGGCCGTGTCGAACAAGCGCTCCCGCCGCGCCGTCTGGCGCGACAGCTCCGCGAGCGCGATTTCCGCTTCGCGGCGCTGCGTGACATCCTGAAACTGGGCGACGAAATACGCCGGCCGGCCGTGTCGATCCGGCACGGCGGAAACATTGACCACCGCGACCACCGTCCGGCCTGAATGATGGATATAGCGCTTCTCTATTTCATACGACTGTACTTCGCCGGCAGAAATGCGGCGGACGTAGTCCATGCTCTGCTCGAGATCGTCGGGATGGGTGACGTCCTGGAAGCCCAAGGCGAGCAGCTCGAGTTCCGTGTATCCCAGCAACTGGCAGAGCGCGCGGTTTACTTTCAGCCAGCGGCCCTCCAGCGACAGGAGGGAAACGCCGATCGGAGAATGCTCGAAGGCTCCGGAAAAGCGCTGCTCACTCTCGCGCAACGCTTCCTCGGCCTGTTTTCGGACGGTGATGTCCTGGGCCATCACGACAATGCCGATGACCCGCTGGTCCTTGTCGAACACCGGGACCTTATCGGTCTGGACCCAGATTTCTCGTCCGGCCAGATCCCTGAGGGACTCGACAATTCCCAAGGCGGGCACGCCGGATCGGATCACTTTCAAGTCGTCAGCGAAGAAACGGGCCGCTTCGTGCGGGTATATCTCCACGGACGGCTTGCCTTCGATTTCCGCCACAGATTTCCCGGCGGTATCGGCCACGCGTTGATTGACGCGCAGGATGCGATTCTCGGCGTCCTTGAACCAGATCATGGCCGGCATCAAATCGAAGAGCACCCGCAGTTCCGCCTGCTGCCGTTGCGCCAATTCGGCGAGCCGCCCCTGCTCCTGGCGCATCTTGCACTCGGCGCGCGCATTAACGACGGCGGGCCCGAGCCGCACCAACCGGTCCTTGAGCAGGTAGTCAGTGGCCCCATTTTTCATGGAGATTACAGCGAGATCCTCGCCGATCGTGCCCGATACCAGGATAAAGGGAATCTCCAGTCCGCTTTGCTTCAACAACTCCAGCGCGCGCAGGCCCGTGAAACCGCCCATGTCGTAATCCGAGAGGATCACATCCACGCTGCCATCAAGCTGTGCGACAAACGCCTTCTCCGTGTCCACTCTCCGCCAATCGGGATCAAACCCCGCGCGCCGCAATTCGATCAATGCGAGTTCAGTGTCGTCCGGGTTGTCTTCCGCCAGCAGTACTTTCAACGGTTCGCTCATGGGCGATGAACCACCTCGAGTCCGGGGGGCTGATTCAAATGATTCCAATAGAAACCCAAATTCCGAACCGCCTCGGAAAACCGCTCGAAGTTCACCGGCTTCACGATGTAACTATTCACCCCCAGCTTGTAGCTCTCGATTACATCCCTCTGCTCCTTGGACGAAGTGAGCACTACGATCGGAATGAGATGGGTGCGCGCATCGCCCTTAATCCGCTTCAGCACGTCCAGGCCGTCAATTTTGGGCAATTTGAGGTCGAGGAAGATAACCTTGGGCATCTCGGTGATGGCGCGGCCCGCGTGAGCCCCTTCACAAAATATGAATTCCAGCGCTTCGGCCCCATCGCGCGCGACTTGGATCCGCACGGTCGGATTGGACCGGCGCAGTGCCAGCAGCGCCAGCTCCAGATCCTGGGGGTTGTCTTCGATCAGGAGCAACTCAGGAGCATGGGGGTCGTTCATAGTTTGGGCGGTGTTTCCAAGGTGAAATAAAACTCGGCTCCAGCATCGACGACCGCATGCGCCCAGATTCGACCGCCGTGGCGGTGGACAATGCGCTGGACGATCGCGAGGCCGACGCCGGTACCTTCAAAATCCTCCGCACGGTGGAACCGCCGGAAGACGCCGAAGAGCTTGTCGGCATAGCGCATGTCAAACCCCGTGCCATTGTCCTTGACGTGGAAAACATCGACGCCGTCGCAGCGCGTGGAACCGATCTCCACGACAGCAGGGTCGCGCTTGCGCGAGTACTTGAACGCATTTGACAGGAGATTCAGCCAAGCCTGCTTCAGGATGGCCGGGTCGCCGTAGCTCGGCGGCAATTCGCCGACGCGCACCTCGACCTTTCGGTCGGCCCAAGGATAACCCAATTCCTGGAGTGCGCCTTGCACAAGCAGCCCCGTGTCAAAAGTGCGCCGGTTTAACCCCTGCCGACTCAGCCGGGCAAAGGCCAGCAGGTCGTCGATCAATTCGCCCATTTTCTGGGCGCCCTGCCGGATCGTTTGCAGGTACCGGCGGCCATCCTCGGGCAAAAGTGCCGCATAGCTATCGAGCACGACCTGCGAAAATCCATCGATCGCACGCAACGGCGTGCGCAGGTCATGCGAGACGGAATAGGAAAACGCCTCGAGTTCCCGATTCGCCGACTCGAGCTGCACCGTACGCTCCTTCACCCGCAATTCCAGATCCACATTCAGCTGCCGGATGGCCGCGCTTTGCGCTTCTGCCGCCTGGGCCAGACTTTCCTCCGCGCGTTTGCGCGCACTGTTGTCCGTGCCGATCAGGAGATAGCCAATGATCCCGTTCTCCTCGTTGCGCAGCGCCGTCACCGAGATGATGGCCGGAAAGCGGGTGCCATCCTTGCGGACCTTCGTGAGCTCGTAAATGTCCTCGATTCCACGCGACGCCTTGTAGACCAGGGCCTCGAAACCCGGCGCAATGTTGACTCCGAATTCGGCGCTGAGAGACAGCGCGCGCGCGATGACCTCGGCGGGATCGTGC
Source organism: Verrucomicrobiota bacterium (assembly GCA_028293565.1). Classification (GTDB taxonomy): domain Bacteria; phylum Verrucomicrobiota; class Verrucomicrobiia; order Opitutales; family Opitutaceae; genus Opi-474. The sequence continues at coordinate 20,300 of JAQGON010000132.1, forward strand.
AGCGCGGCGGGAGTGATTTTGTTCCTCATTTCCTCGGCCGTGTAGCCGAGCATGTGCTCCGCTCCGACGTTGAAGAGCTGGATCACGCCTTTTTCGTCCGTGGCGATGCAGGAAAACTGAGGGCTGCTGAAGATCGCATCCTGGAGCGCACTCGCCTGACGCAGAGCATCCTCTGCCCGCTTGCGCGCACTGTTGTCCGTCCCGATCAACAAGTATCCGATGATCTCGGCCCGATCGTCCCGCAACGCCGTCACCGACACCACCGCCGGGAATTGGCTGTGATCCTTGCGGATGTAAGTCAGCTGATAGATGTCCTCGATCCCGCGCGACGCCTTGTAGACCAGCGCCTCGAATCCCGGCGTGATCAACGTCCCGAACTCCGCGCTCAGTTCCTCGGCGCGGATAATCAGCTCCGCCGGATCCGAGACATCCGCCGGCGTGATTTGATCGAGGACTTCGCTCGCCCGATACCCGAGCATCCGCTCCGCCCCGACGTTAAAAATCTGGATCACGCCTTGCGCATCCGTCGCGATGCTCGAAAAATTCGTGCTGTTTAAAATCGCGTTCTGCAACGCCCCCGCCTTGAGAATCGCC
>JAQGON010000146.1 GCA_028293565.1 Verrucomicrobiota bacterium
CGAAACTCAGCCTCGGATCGGCCCTCGGTTTGTCTCCTGTAAAGACAATCCCGGTTCGATTACAGTCCCACCGATCGCAGCACGATCACGATCAGGTAGCCGAGGAGTCCCGTCAGCGGGAGCGTCAGCACCCATGCCCAGACGATGCGGCCGACGAGGCCCCACTTCACGGCGCTGAAGCGCTTCGTGGCGCCGACGCCCATGATCGATGTCGCGATGACGTGCGTCGTCGAAACCGGAACGCCGAGCGTCGAGGCGCCGTGGATGATGAGCGCGGCGGTGGTCTCGGCCGCGAAACCGTGCACGGGCTGGAGCTTCACCATCTTGTGTCCCATCGTGCGGATGATGCGCCAGCCGCCCCCCGCGGTGCCCGCGGCCATCGTGAGCGCGCAGGTGATCATCACCCAGTACGGCACGGTGAATTCCGGCGTGCGCAGGAACGCAGCCCACGGCGGCAGATCCTTGAACGCGCCCTGGGTCGTGCCGGTGAACAGCGCGAGCGCGATGATGCCCATCGTTTTTTGCGCGTCGTTCGAGCCGTGGCTGAAGCCCATGAATCCCGCGCTGAGCAGCTGCGCCTTGCCGAAGATGAGATTGACCATGCGCGGCGTGAGCCGACGCAGGATCACCATGAGCAGGAACATCAGCGTCGCCCCGCCGACAAAACCCAGCAGCGGCGACGCGACCATCGGCAGCACGATTTTCGGCCACAGGCCGTTGGCGGCGCCCTTGCTGTCCACGATCGACCAATGCAGCACGTGCCAGTCGCCGTTCGCGGTGCCGAGCGCCGCGCCGCACAGCCCGCCGACCAGCGCGTGGCTGGAACTCGACGGCAACCCGAGCCACCACGTGAAAAGTCCCCAGATAATCGCGCTCAACAGCGCGCCCATCACGGTCGACATCGTCACGAATTGGGTGTCGACGAGGCCCTTGCCGATCGTCGTCGCGACCGCCGTGCCCATCAGCGCGCCGACCAGGTTGAAAAAAGCCGCCCACGCGATCGCCCAGCGGGGCGTCAGGACTTTCGTGGAGACGACGGTCGCGATCGCGTTCGCGGTGTCGTGAAAGCCGTTGATGTACTCAAAAACCAGCGCGGCCAGCAGAACGAGCAGGAACAGCGTCATGACAGCAGGGCGGCGCTCAGCTCACGAATGCTTGAGTACGATTTGAACGACGATGTTGCCGGCGTTGCGGCAGCGGTCCACGGCCTGTTCGACCATCTCGTAAATTTCCTGGAGGATGACGAGTTCCTTGGCGTCGTAAGGTCCGTGGTAAAGATCCTTGAGCAGCGTCAGCATGACTTTGTCCGCCTCGCCCTCCGCGTACTGGAGGCGATCGTTGGCCTCGCGGATTTTCTCCATGTGCGTGCCGCCGCGGAGTTCCTTGACCATGAACATGACGGCGTCGGCGGCGAGGTTGAGCAGCTCGGCCTGGCGCTGGAATGCGGCGTGCGGGACGCGACCGGGATAAATCGAAAGGCGCTCGACGATCTTCTCGACGGCTTTCGGGATCCGGTAGAGCGCGAACGAAAGCGCCTCGATGTCCTCGCGCTCGAGCGGCGTCACGAACGTGCGGCTCAACTGCTCGGTCATTTCGTGCCGAATCCGTTTTTCCTTCCGGCGCGACTGGACGAAGTCGTCGAGATTTGCCGGGGGACCGCCCGCGCTCAGCGTGTGGAGGTAGCTCGCGAGCAGGTTGACACTCGTCTTGGCCTCGCCGGCGCCGGCCTCGAGCAGGTCGAAAAACTTATCCTCTTTGCCGAACAATTTCTTAAGCCAAAGCATCGTACGTTTTGGGTAACGCCGGGGCGGAGCTTTGCGAGCGGAAACGGCGCTAACTTCGCGCGCTCAAATTTTCCCCTGCATTTTCGCCCACGCGGTTCCGAGGCGCTCATAAATGGCCCACGTGCTGCGCTCGAGTCCGGAGAGATCGAAAAGCCATTCGGACGCGCGCGAATCGCGATTGGCACGCGTCAGGAAATCCGCGGGACAGGGAAGTGGGTCGAGGCCGGCGCGCCGCATGAGGGCGACCGCGCGCGGCATGTGCCACGCTGAGGTGACCAATGCGAAATGAGCCTTGGGCCCGAGGCGGCGTTTGATTTCCTGGACTTCGTCGTCGGTATCGCGCGCGGTGTCGATTTGGATGATGCGCCGCGGATCGACGCCGAGGGAAATCGCCGCCCCCGCGAGCACGGACGCATGCGTGGCGCCGTCGCCGGCGGAGGGGCCCGAAACCACGAGCGAGGCCTCGGGCAGCAGGCGCGCGAGTCGAACGCCTTCCATGAGTCGGCTCGCGGCTGCGGGGCTCAGTTTCGCGATCGCCGACAGGCCGGCGGCGTCGACGTGTCCGCCGCCGAGCACGACAATCGCGCGGCACGCTTGGAGCGGCGGCGGGAGCGGGGCGCCGAGGGCGATTTCGGGAATCGCCGGGAATTGATTCTCAAGCGGGCGCAGGAGGGCGATGCCGACCTGTTTGTTGCTCAGCGTGAGCAGCAGCAATGCCCCCGATGCGAGCAGGATTTTCCCTGCTCGCGCTCGGCGTTTTGAAAAAATCAGCACGACGCAGATCACCATGAGCGCCAGGCAATACGGCAGCGGCATGAGCCAGTAGGAGAGCGCCTTCTTCATCCAAAACAGCATCGCTCATCCAGAGAATCCGCCGTGGAGGCGAATTCGAGCCCAATCAGGGTGTCGCGAGGATCCGTTCCCGAATGTAGCCGCGAGCGTGAGCGAGTGGACGAACGTCCCTCGACTCCGCA
>JAQGON010000148.1 GCA_028293565.1 Verrucomicrobiota bacterium
CAAATCGACCACACCCCGAAAAAACCACTAACCCAAATCGGTCCCTTACTTACAAATCACCGCCGCCTCCTTAATCAGACAGCCGTGCGTCCAACTTTCAACTTCCAACCTTGAATGCCGAGCCGACTGCGAGCGGCGGCAGACCATTCGAAGTGGGGCGTTGGACGTTGGAAGCCGTTGGAAGTTTGATGTTCAGACAGTCCGGAAGCGCGTATGGAGGGCCCGTTCGACAAGCTCAGGGTGTCCGACAATGCGCGCGCCCTCCGCGACTCCAAACGCGTGCCCGTTCTTGCCTCCTGCGACGCCGGCTTCATCTTGCCTCTCCATGTCTACGGTCGCCACCGGGACCACTCCCCTCGTCGCCGTGCTCGCCTTCAATGCGAGCAACCAGCTCGCGGTGCGCCGGCTCGGAGCCCTGCTGGCTCCCGCGTTCGCGGGGGATGACCTCGACTCCGCGACCCAGCTCCTCGAGAGCGCGTTTCCGACCCACACGCCGCCGGTGGAATATTTTTCGACGACGGCCGCGGGTCGTCCCTGCCGCGTTTTTTTCACGCAGGTCGCCGGGCCGGCGCAGGCGGCCGGAATCGCGTTCGAATCGCTCGACAACCTCGCGGCCCGCGCGGCCGCGCTGACGCCCGAGCTCGCGATCCTGATCCGGGAGCTCGACCCGTATCTCGTCGACGTCCCGTACCTGCACCTCGGCGAAAACGATTTCATCTACAAGTTCCGGCCGGCGCAGGAGCGCAACGTGGCGATCTATGGCCAGGATGCGATCGCGGGCGCGCTCTACCAATCCCAGCTCTGCGCCGCGATCAAGGCGATCGCCCGGCAGCACGAGCGCTCGGCGGCGGCGCCGGTCACGCTCGATTTCGGCGCCGTGCGCTACGTGATCCCGAGCCATTTCGGATTCTGCCTCGGCGTGAAGAACGCGATCGAACGGGCGTACGAAACCCTCGCCGAGAATCCGCACCGCCGCGTGTTCATGCTGTCCGAGCTGATCCACAATCCCTTCGTGAACGAGGACCTGCTCCGGCGCGGGCTGCGTTATCTCCAGACGGACAAGGGCGAGGCCTATGCGATCGACGGCCGGCTGGCGTCGGCCGCGCCCGGCGTGCCCGTGCTGTGGGACACCCTCACGCCCGAGGACATCGTGATCATTCCGGCGTTCGGCGCGACCGACGACGACAAGCGCCGCCTGGTGCGCAAGGGCATCGCCGTCTACCACTACGACGCGACGTGCATGCTGGTGGAAAAAGTCTGGAAGGCCGCGCGCGCCTATGGACGCGAGGGCTACACCGTGATCATCCACGGCAAGCGCGAGCACGAGGAGACCAAGGCGACGTTTTCCAACACGCGCCGGCATGCCCCCGCCGTGATCGTGCGGAATCTCGACGAGGCGCGCCAGCTGGCCGAGATCATCGCGAGCGACGACCCCGCGGTGCGCGCCCGTTTCTACGAGCTGTTTGCCGACCGCCACACCCCGGGCTTCGACGTGGACCGTCATCTGGAACGCGTGGCCGTGGTGAACCAGACGACCCTGCTGATGAACGAAACGCTCGGCATCCTCGAGCACCTGCGCGCGGCGTACCGGAAAAAATTCGGCGACGACACCCGCGTCGGAGGCAGCGGACGCCGCGACACGCTTTGTTACGCGACGCAGGTCAACCAGGACGCGCTGAGCCGGGCGCTGGCGGAGCCGCTCGATGCCGCCTTCGTGATCGGCGGGAAAAATTCCTCGAACACCTACCAGCTTTTTCGCCTCTGCGAACTCAAGCTCGGGCCGGGCGCCTTCTTCATCCAGTCGGAGGCGGGCATCCGCTCGCGCGAAGCGGTCGACCATTACGTTTACGCCGGAGGCGGCAAGGGCCACACCGAGACGCGTCCCCTGTGGCCCAGCGACCCTTCGCCAAAACGGGTCCTGATCACCGGCGGCGCCAGCTGTCCCGATGGCATCATCCAGCAGGTCATCACCCGCATCAACGGCTTTTTTCCCGCGGAAAAACTGCGCAGCGTGACCGACGTGCTGAAGGACCTCGGCGCGTGAATCGCCGATCCGTTCGAATAGAAGCTAACCGAGGCAACGAAGCGCCGTCCGTCGGATATGCGAGCGTTGTATTCGGCGTCGTGGGATCGGTTGGGTTTCCGAACCCTCCCCTGAGCCGGACTCCGCCGGCAACCCGGACCCGGCAGACAAACGGCGCTTCGTTGCCTTAGTCAGCTTCTGTTCCAATCCGGGTGTGCCGCGGTCAGGGGCTCGAGCGGCGCGGGGTGCGCGCTACGAGCAGGCACCAGAAAAACGCCGAGACGATAAGTGCGCCCGGAAGCACCCACAGCACCGCCAGCCGAAGGTCGCCCCAGCGATCCGAGAGATAGCCGACGAATTTCGGCGACCAGAGATCCCCGAAAAAATGGATCGCGAAGATGGAGCCGGCCATCGCGCTCGCGCGCATCGCGACCGGGACCGTTTCGATGATCAGCGTGTTCACCGGACCGGTGGAGAGAAAGAGCAGGAACATCGTGGCCACGAGCGCGACCTTGGCCGATCCCAGATCCTCCAGGGAGAACGCCGCAAACGCGCAGGGCGCCGCGAGCAGCGCGCTCGCGGCCAGCACCCACGCATAACCGACGCCGGTCCGGCGCTGCCAGCGCGTGGCCCAGAATCCGCCCGCGAGAGTCGCGACAAGCCCCGTGGCCGCCAGCGAGGCGCTGAAAAAGAATCCGGCCTGGTCGATCGCCAGGTGATGAACGCGATGGAGAAAGCTGGGCGCCCAGAGGGAAAATCCGCCCATGGCGAACGTCTGAGCGACATAGCCGGCCACCACCAGGAGATAGGACGGATATTTCGTGAGCGTGACATACGTGCGCCATGCCGGCATGGCCGGCGGCATCGAGGGCATCGTCGTCACGGGTTCGCTCGCCCCGCGTTCCGGTTCGCGAAGGAAAAAGAGGATGAACGCGAGGACAAGACCCGGATACCCGGCCCAGAGAAACGCGGATCGCCAGCCATAATGGACCGCTAGGTATCCGCCCATCAGATAGCCCAGCGCCGATCCCACGGGGATCGCGAAGTAGAAGATCGTGATCGCGTTGTTGCGGCGCCCTGCCGGAAAGAGATCCGCAATCCATCCCGGGCTGATCGTGCCGAAGCTCGCCTCGCCAAAACCCACCAGCACGCGAAAACAAATCAGCGGGACGTACGCGTTCGCGTGGCCGGAAAGCAGCGTGCCGAGGCTCCAGACGAAAACTCCGCCCCCGACGAGCCAGCGGCGCGGCCAGCGGTCGCCGAGCCAGCCGAACACCGGCGCCGTCAGGAAATAGCCCAGCATGAACGCCGTCGCGAGGGTGCCCGCCTGCTCGTCCCCGACTCCGAGGGCCGGCTGCAGCGCTGGCGGAACCGCGGCGAGCAGCTGGCGATCGAGATAATCCAGCAGGTTCAATCCCGTCAGCGCCAGCAGGGTGGCGGCCGGCCAAAGGGGTTTGGCGTCGTTCTTCACGCCCCCTCAGCCAATCCGCCGCCCGACGCGCTGAAAAGCTCCAATGCGCCGGGGCAGCACGGGGATTCCCGCGTTTATAAAAAAGCCTTCTCAATGCGAGGGCCGCCGAAGCAATTCAGCCGGACTCCCCCGGGGCCACGCCTTTGGCCTCCCACGCAGGATGCCCTGCCCCTCAGAAGCGGAAATTCATCCCGAGCCGGAATCCCTGCAGGCTGGCGAGGTCGATCTTCGTCGAATAATTCGCCTCGGTCGTCGCGATGCGCTGCTCGTAGCTGCCGTTGCTCTGGAAAATCGCTCCGGCGTACGCCCCCGCGCGCTCGGTGAACGCGTACTCGAGGGTCGCATCCGCGTAATAGCCGGGCAAAAGTTTCTCGGTCGTGTTGTCGACCTTGCTGTCGATGTCGTCGCCCACATCAGGCGAGTAGATCTGGTCCACCGTGTAGGTGGAGCCGACGAACACGAGGGCCGCGCCCAGGCTCAGCGTGGCCTTGAGCTTCTCGGTGATCGCATAGCTCAGCGAGGGGCCGGCGCGCAGCGTGAAATACGCGCCCTTCACCTTCCAGCGGTTCAACACCGTTCCCGTGGTCACGGTCGTGAGCCGGCCGAGCGGCTGGCTGCCCAGGAGCGTGCTCGAGTCCGTCGGCACCGAAATCACGCTGCCGTCCGCGCCCACGACCGACGTGACGCTCGAAGTCGGCCCGAGGTACGGCGGCGGCGGCGGCGTCTGTCCGTTCAGCGAGTAGAAATCCGTCGTGGTCGTGATCGTGGCCGAAAGGTTCTCGCTCCGCGCCGAGTTGATGTCGTTGAGGCTGAGGCCGACGAAGAGCTTCCAGTCCAGTTTCTTGGTGATCGCGCCCATGTCGCGGGCGACGACGACCTCGATGCCGCTGCTCGAATCCGCTTTCTGGTTGCGCGCGCCCGGATCCCGGATGTCCGCGCTGTAGGTGTGAAACGCCATGTTGCCGTCAGGCGTGACCTGTTCGGCGAAGTTGTAGCTCCAGGAGTTCGTGTAGCCGTCCGGAGTGATCGGGGTCGTGTTGCCGTCGCTGTCGGTGATCAGGCGCGTGTCCGTGAACACGGTGCCGTCGTGATAATACCGCGTCAGGCCGGGCGTCGTCGTGTCCGCGAGGGCCGCCACCGAGAGCACGGCGCCCCGGCCGGTGAAATTGGTCTTGCTCCCCGTCAGGCTGCGCATGCCCAGGCTCAGCGTGAACTTGGGGGTGTAAATGAACTCGTCGATGCCGAAGTCGGTGATGATTTCGTCGGGCTGCTGCTGCCCGCCCTCCTGCGCGTGCGCGATCCTGGATCCGAGCGTGATTAGGAAGGCGCCCAGCGCCACCAGACGGAAGGTTTTCATCAAAAGGATAGGGAGGGAAAGGAATCTAGGACGGAAAGAATCGGGAAATGTTTCAAAAACCTTCGAGGACCGCCGGAAGCAGGTCAATCACCGAGGCATTCGGCTTTTCGCCGTCAGCCTCCAGCTTTTCCTGCCGCCGCCCGGCTGCCGGGGGCCGGAAGCTTGATCGCTGACGGCTGAAAGCCGGGACGATCAATCGTTGAATTCGTCCAGGCGCTTTCGTTTCGCCGCCTCGATCTCGGCCTGCAGCGCCGCGGCGGCCTCGGGATCGACCTTCGCCAGCTTTTCCCGGAATTCCCGCGCGCGGGTGCGCAGGTCCTCCTCGCGCTGCTCGAGCTCCGTTTCCTTTTCCTGCTGGCCCTGCACCTTCTCGAAAAGCTTGGTCTCGCTCTCGTCGAGAAACTCCTGCCGCTCCTTCAACGCCTGGCGCTCCTCCTTCAGCGTCGCCTCCTGGCGTTCGAGTTCGGCGCGGAGTTTCTCGACCGCTTCCTGCTCCTCCTTGGAAATCCCGGTCTTCGCCGGCCCCGCTTTCCGCGACGCCACCAGGAGCTGCTCGCGCGCGATCAGCAGCGCCTCGGTCTCGGCCATCTCGCGCTCGCGGTCCGCCAGCTTGATCTCGACGTCGGCGACGATCCGCTCGCGCTCGGCGAGCGCGGCTTCGAGCTGCCGCAGCGAGCGCTCGAGGTCGGAGGCCTGCGCGCGGTCTAGCGGCGGGCGGCCGCCGGGAAAGGGCGACCGCGTGGCCTCCACGACCGCGCGGATGGTGTCGCGCGCGGCCTGGGACGATTCCGAGACGTCGAACGGCGAGTGCGTCAGCCCGCGCCGGCGCCGGAGCACGAGGTGCTTGGCCGCCGGCGGCGGGGGCGGCGGGGGCGGGAACGTGATCGGCTTGGGCGGCTCGGAGCCAGGCGCAGGGGCGGGTACCTTGGTCGGCGCGGAGCCGGGATCGAGAGCGTCAGCCATATCTGCCACCGACTATTTCCCAAAAAGTCGGCCAAGCGAACCAAAAAGGCCCCGTTTCTTCGGCATCTTGTCCTTGAGCAGCAGGTCGAGCATCTCGCCCGCGCGCCTTTCGGAATCGGGATTGTTGAGGACCATCAGGTGGCGCTGGATTGAGCGGCCCGCCAGGATGTCGGCCTCGATCGCCGCGAACTCCTCCTTGAACCAGTCCGCCGCTTGCTGCGCGCGCACCGCGGGCGACGCCGACTTCGAGGCCTGCACCAGCGCCTCCAGCAGGTGGAGGCCGTGGGCTCCCGGGCGGAAGGGAAGGCACTCCGCGAGCGTCTTCTCGTCGATGTGCGAAAGGGCGTTCAGCAGCCGGCGGAAATCGCCACCGACAATCACGTTCTGCGACATGCCCTGCGCGAACACGCAGAATTCGCCGAGCGTCGACAGCTTCTCGAGCTTGCAGAACTGCATCGTGTCAGGGGTCAGCGCCGTGAGCGTCATCGGGAACGACTCGGGGACCCCGAGCTTCGCCAGGTTCTTCAGCAGCTGGTTGTCCTTCTGGGCCGACGCCTGCGTCTGCTCGACCATTTCGCCGAAGGGATTGTCGAACGCGAGCGTCTCCTTCAGCAGCGAGATCAGGAAGTCCGCCTTCGATGCCGCCATGCCTTTCATCGTGAGCATCGTCACCATCTCGTCGTAACCCAGGTCAAGATACGCCGCCGGCGTCTCTTCCTTGCCCTTCACCGGCCAGTCCGGGCCATCGAGGTTCTGCGCGAGACTGCTGAGCGGCGTGTTGACCATGATGGACGCGGCAAACGCCGAGCGCACGTCGTCCCAATCCTTGGCGGTGTATTTTTGCGTGGTATCGGGCATGGGGTGGATGGGATGAAAATCGTTACTGCCCGTGACGCAGGATCTCGGTCGCGAGTTTCTTGTAATCGCTCACGACGTTGTCCGCGGTGCCGGCCGCGGGCGCGTCCGGGCCGTCCTGGCTGACGAGCAGCACCGGCAGACCCAGCGTGACGGCGCGCCGCACGATCATCGCGTCGCGGATCTGCGTGTCGAAAATCTTCGCCGTCGGCGCCACGCGCTTCGCGGTGCGAAATTGGTTCATGCGAAGCTGCATGCGCATCTTCGGGACCTCGATGTCGACGCCCGTCTTGATCGAGTTGAAAATCACGCCCTGCACCTGCGCCGGGACGCCCATCGACGCCTTGCGGAAGCTCGCCGACAGCTGGTGAAACTTGCCGAGCTTTTCCACCAGCAGCGTGAAGCCGATGAGGCTGAGCGCGTCGGGGTTTGACGGCACATAAATCTCGTTGCTGACGAAGACGCCGCACTGCGAGGCGCGCAGGATGTTCGGCGGGCAGTCGAAGAGGATGAAATCGTAGTCGTTCTCGATCTCGGCGAGCTGCTCCTGGAACACGACATAGGGCGGACGCTTGGGATCGCCCTCGTACTCGCTTTCGAGGTCGACGAGGTTGAACGTGGTCGGCACCAGGTCGAGCCCCGGCAGCACCTTCTGGCCGGTCTTGTCCTCGACCACGTCCTTGATGACGAGGTCCTTCACCTTCGCCGTGCCCGGCTCGAAGATGGAGAAAAAGGCACCCTCGCCGGTCGCGTTCAGCTTGTTCCAGCGCTCGAGCCGAAGGAGCCAGATGCTGCTGTTCGACTGGGTGTCGAAATCGAACAGGAGCACGCGTTTCCCCAGTTTTGCCAGGCAGGCCGCGGTATTGACGATGAGCGAGGTTTTGCCCACGCCGCCCTTGTAATTGATGAAAGTGATTTTTCGCGCCATGCGTGAAGCTTCGTTGACAACGTTGCCGTAACGCTCGTGAACATGCGGCTTGTTAAACAGTCTGCCAGCTAAAAACTCGGACTGATTTGACGTATTTTTCGCTTTTTCGTCGCCTGCCATGACGTCCCTCAACCGCCCGTGCCTCCAGGAAATGTTTTCGCCGGAAAGCATCTGTTTCGGCTGCGGGCCCGCGAATCCCAAGGGGCTTCGGATCCGCAGCTTTGCCGAGCCGGAGGGCAGCGTCGTCGCGCACTGGCGCCCGGAGCCGCACCACGCCGCGTTTCCCGGCGTGCTCAACGGCGGCATCATCGGCGCGCTGCTCGACTGCCACTGCAACTGGGCCGCCGCCTGGCACCTCATGCAGCGCGACGCGCTGCCCCACCCGCCCTGCACCGTCACCGCGAGCTACGCGATCAAGCTGCAGCGTCCGACCCCCGTCGACGCCGAGCTCCGGCTCGAAGCCCGCGTGATCGAAGCGGAGCCGGACCGCGTGCGGGTCGAGGGAATTCTTTCCGCCGGCGGACAATCCTGTGCGACGTGCGCGGGCACGTTTGTCGCGGTGAAACCGGGACATCCCGCGTACCATCGCTGGTGACCACCTCGAATGCCTCTCGATAAATTCGCGCTCCGCGAGCGGATCCTCGGCGAACTCCGCGCGGCGCTCGCCCTGCAGGTGGGGGCCGCGCAGCTCGCGCGGGACGAGGCGATCAGCTCCGAGAGCCGCGCCGAAAACCAGTACGACACGCACAGCCTCGAGGCCGGATACCTCGCCGAAGGCCAGGCGCGCCAGGCCGCGGAAATCGAGGAGAGCATCGCGATCATCGCCGCGCTTCCGCTGCCCGAGTTCGGGCCCGCCGCCCCCATCGCGCTGGGCGCGCTGATCGAGGTGCGCGACCGCACGGCCGGGACGAACCACGGATATTTCCTCTGTCCGCGCGCCGGCGGGCTGGAACTCGAGATCGACGGCCACAGCGTCCTGGTGGTGACGCCGCAGTCGCCCCTGGGGCGCGTGCTGCTCGGACAGCGGACCGGCGACATTGTGCAGCTGCCGGGCCGCCGCCCGCCGGCACCGTCGCGCATCGCGTCCGTGCGTTGACCGGGACACCACCACCTTCCTTCTTTACGGGGTGGCCGGCGCGTGGGACTATCGGGCACTCTGGCATGAGATCGCGATGGAAGAACCTTATCCCCGCCGACAGCACAGTCCTGTGGTGTTCAATGATCGTGAACCTGCTCGGGATGGGAATGCTGGTCTACGTGATCGCAGGAAAGGGCGGCTTCACCTATCTCGAATCGAAGGTGCAGGAAGTCATGGACCCGCGTCTGACGGGCGGACATGAGACGGGATACGCGAAAACAAAATTGAGTGTCTATGATTCGCTGCCCGTCAGCGATTCCGATACGGTATTTCTCGGGGACAGCCTGCTGGGATTCGGCGAATGGTCGGAACTGATGGGCACCTCCACCGCCAAGAATCGCGCTGTTTTTGGCGACACTATCGGGCTGGTAGCGGAACGCACGACTGCCATTTTGAAAAACCACCCGCGCCATATCGTGCTTCTTTGCGGGATCAACGATCTGCAGCAAGGGATCACCGTCGAACGAGCGGAGCGGGAATACGAGGCCGTGGTCACGGGAATCGTAGACTCCTCGTCCAAGATAAATGTCTGGCTCCTGCCGGTCATGGGAGTGAATCAGGAACTTTACCGAACCTGGATCCAGCGCGAGCATCCCGAGGCCGTCATGCCCCAGCAACTGGATGTCGACCGACTCAACCAGTTCATTTTTGGATTAGCGAAAATCGACCCCCGTATTCATGTGGTGAAGGTGCCGGCCATTTTGAATGAGCAGCGGCAAATCAACGCTCGATTCACGGTTGACGGCCTGCATCTGAACGGCCGCGGCCTGGTCGAGATCGCGAAAGCGCTGAAGACGGCGATGAATCCGGCATTGGCCTCCGGGGATCCGGCCTCGAGCCCGCATCCGTCCCCCGCCCTCTAGCCGCCGGATCGGATCGCACCAAGCTGCCTCTCCGCAGGGCGAATTAATCGCGGCGGCTTTGACTGCTTGAAGTATGCGGGAGACCCGTTAACCCGAAGGTCAACGCCTGCATGCATCCCTCGCTCACCAACAAGGCCGGCCCGTCTGCAGCGTTCACACTCGCCGAGGTAATGATGGCGACCGTGGTGGTGCTGGTCGCAGTTGTGGGATTGATCCAAGCAGTGACCATTGGTTCCGAGATGCTGGATGTCGGACGGAAGCAGACCATCGCGATGCAAATCGTCCGAAACGAAATCGAAAACCTTCACCTGAAGGACTGGGCGACCGTGAGTGCAATGCCGTCCTCCGCTTACATCACCGTGAACAGCCGGGGTGCAGGGCTGGTCGATTCATGGCCCTCCGCCATTGGCCAAACTGCATTTGCCCTGATGAATCATACGAACTCATACACGCCGCCCTGGTCGGCAGGCAATTACGACGACAACATCAACTTGATGGCCCTGGCCAAGGATTTCCGCCTCGCCGTTGCCATCACAAATGTCAGCGGACGAGCCGACTTTCTGCTCTTCAACTACACGGTGACCTGGACGGGCGGGAGTCAGCGCATGGTCTACTCCCGCACGGCTGTCACCTATTACGGTAGATACGGCCTCAATGTCTACTATCGACGGTAAAATTCCAGGCGCACACATCCGTGGATTTACGCTGGTAGAATTGCTGATCGCCACGGTGCTGAGTGCGGTGGTGTTCGTCGGGATTTTCAGCGCGTACCTTTTTATGGCGCGGAACCTCGGACGTCTGGCCAACAACCAGCGCCAGCAAACCCAAAACCGGAACGCACTTTATTATGTCGCGAAGGATTTTGGGGACGCGACGCAGGTCACCGTGGCGGGCGCTTCCACGCTCACGCTTGCGACATCCACCGGAACAGGCATCACCTACGCCTACAGTTCGAGTTTCAAAACCTTGGTCCGCACCACCAGCCCCGCCACTCAATCCCTCACCCTGCTGTCCGATCTGACGGCTTTCACCTTTATCTATTACCCCAAATCAGGGACGACGGCACTCACCTTCGCCGCCGGGCTGATCGTCAATCCCGCCACCAACGTTCGACGTTTGGAAATGAGATTCACCACAGCCGCCGGGAGTTCTTCCAACGGGACAATGTCCACCGTCCCG
>JAQGON010000152.1 GCA_028293565.1 Verrucomicrobiota bacterium
GGCCGACAAAAATTTTCACGCCAAGCCGCTTGGGCTGGCTATCGCGGCCGTTGCTGGATGTTCCCTGACCTTTCTTGTGCGCCATGACGGGTAATTCTCCTTAGACTTTGATTGATTCGATCTTGATGACGGAAAGCTCCTGGCGATGGCCGCGTTTCCGCTCCATGCCCTTGCGCTTTTTCTTCTTAAAAACGATCACTTTGTCGCCACGCTTGTTCTCCAGTATCTTCGCCGAGACCGATGCGCCGGCGAGCGTCGGCGTGCCCACCTTGAACGACGCGCCTTCGCCGGTTGCGAGGACGTCCTTAATCTCCACAGTGGCACCGGCTTCCGTGTTGGGGTAACGGTTGACGATGAGAATGTCGCCCTCGGTCACAGTGAACTGCTGCCCTTGGGTTTTGATAGTGGCTTTCATAAAATAAAACCGCGGATAAAGCGGTTTTGGCTACGGCAACGCAAGGATTAATTTCCCGCGGAGGAGCGGATTGCAACGGCGGGATAGGATGTCCTGACCGCACCCCGCACCGGATCGAACTTCGAACGTCCAACTTTCAACTCCCAACCTCGAATGCCAATCCGATGGTGGTGCTATCAGGACATCCTATTCACTTTAGTGTCAGGACATCGTATCCAGACATCTTATCCGTCCGGTGACTTCCGACAATTCGAGGTTGGAAGTTGAGCGTTGGACGTTCGATGTTCGCCCGATCTCCCCGCAAGCGATCAGGGCTTCTTCGCCGGCTCTGACCCCGCCGCCGGCTCTTCCCCCTTGGGCGGATGCTCGGTCTTGAGGATGTAGATCGAACTGAAATCGCGGACGAGATAGCCGCCGACTTCGTACTCCCGGCGTTCGCGCTCGAGCGCGAGACGCTGGGCTTCGGCTTCGAGTTCCTGCTGCCGCAGGAGCGCCGCGCGCCGTGCGGCGTCGCGGTTCGCGACGGCCCGGCGCTGTTCGAGATCGCGGATCTTCTGGAGCGCGGCTTGCCGGGCGGCATCGGCGACGGCGGCGGCGAGCTCGCGCTCGGCGGCGAGCCGGGCCGATTCCTCCGTGGCGGCGGCTTTCTCGGCGGCGAGCCGTTCGCGCTCCGCGGTGAAGCGGGCGAGATCGGCCTGCGCCGCGGCGAGCGCCGCCTCGGCGGCGGCCTGTTCGGCGCGCATTTTCTCGAGCCGGTCGGCCTCCTCCTTCTCGCGCGCGTCGGCCATGCGGCGCGCCTCCTCGATCGCCGCGTTCTTCCGGGCCAGCTCAGCCTCGTGCTCCCGGATCAGGGCCAGCTGCGCCTCGGCGCGCTGGCGGGCGAGCTCGCGATCGGCGGAAAGCTTGTAGGCGCGGTACCCGAAAAAGACGCCGGCGACGAGAACCAGCGCGACGATGACGACAATGATCTTTCGGTTCATGGGAATGGAAAACATCGACCCTCCGCGCATGGCGAAGTTCATTATAATGCAGCAACGTAGGTGCGCCACCCCGCGCAAGCGCCCTCAGCCGCGGGCGGCCGGCTCCGGAAACTCCGCGATGCCAGGATGCGCGGCGTTCGCGGCGGCGAAAGGCAGCGCGGCGGCCACCGCCTGTCCCAAGGGCTTTCTCTGGCGGAAGAAATAGTCGAGGACGCACGCGAACAGCACGTCGCCCGAGCCCGTCGCCGAAACCTCGCTCACCTCCGGCGGAGCGATCGACGCGGGCGCGCCGCCCTCGGCGCAAAACCACACCGGATTGGCCCCGTCCGTGACAATCCAGTTCCGTGCGCGCCAGCGCACGACGGCTTCGCGCAGGAGTTGCTCGACGGGCGCCGGCGCGGCTTCGTCCGGAAAAAGCGTGCGCAGCTCGACCGCGTTGATCTTCACCAGTGCGAGTGGCTGGTCGACGAGCCATGCCAGCGGCGGACCATAGCTGTCCGCCGCGAGCACGCCGCGGCCGATCCATCTCGCCAGCGCCGCGCGCAGCGGGTCGAAATCGCCGGCGGCCCATCCCGGGACGCTTCCGCAGACCGCGAGAATCTCGCCCGCCGCACAGGAGTTCAGAAAACCGGCGCAGGCGCGAACCGACGCGGCGTCGGGGGCGACGTCCGGCCCGAGAAAGGTCGTCTCGGGCTGGCTGCCGCTGCGAACGACCAGGCCCGCGCGGCTGGCGCGGCCGCCGCGAAACGCGCGGTGCGAAAATCCCTGCCGGCGCAGCCACGTCTCGCACTCCGCGCCGGTGTCGCCGCCGGTGAAACAGAGGGCGGTCGTCGGCGCGCCGCGCCGGTGCAGCATCTTCGAGACGTTGATGCCCTTGCCGCCGACCTGGAAGGTTTCGCGCGCGGCGCGCTGCGTCTTCCCGATCTCCCAGTGGTCGAAGTCGAACGTGCGTTCGCCGAGAAGATTTCCGGTCAGCGTCAGGATCGGCGGAGGAACGCTCATGGAAGCCCAGTTAAAAGTTGAACCGACACGGTTGAAAGAAAAAGCGGTGCTACGCCCGCCGCCGGCCGGTTTCGGCGCGGTAAAACACCTGGTTCACGAGGAAGGTCAGCCCGAAGAGCGACGCTACCGTGCGCACGCTCCGCATCGCGCCCATCACCTCGGCCACCGGTGCCGAGTTCGCCTCCCGCACGCGGCGAAGCAGCAGGCAGCTCAGCACAATCATGACCGGGCCGGCGACGAAGGCGGCGTGATAGGCGGAGAGCAGGTCGTAGCCGCGGGTTTTCGCGAAACTGAGCAGGAATCCGCCCGTGATCGGGCCGAGCGCGGCGGTCAGGGACGAAAGCGACACGAACAGCGCCATCCCCATCGTGCGGGCGTTGGCGGGCGTCAGCTTCAGCAGCAGGCCGAACAGCCCGATGCCATAACCCGCGGAAAAGAACCCGCTGGCCGGCATGATGGCGTAGAGGATCCAGAGATTGCCGGGCCGGGCGACGCACATGAAGAAATTCGAGCTCTGCCAGAGGATGACCGAGACAATCATCACCGGCACATTGCCGAAGCGGTCGAGCAGCCGGCCCCACGCGGGAAACGAAATCGCGGCGGCGAGGACGCCGAGGAGCAGGAGAAGATTGGTGCGGGCCGCGGTGAGGTGAAGCTCCTCATACATGAACACCGGATAGAAGGGGCCGAAAAGATTCACCGCGAATCCCATCACCGAGGCGAAGACGATGAAGCGGACGAGCGTGACGTTTTTCCTGACGGCGCGGACCTGGTCCTGCCACGGCGCCGGAGGCTCGGCCACGTGGGCGCTCGTCGTGGTCCGCATGCGCTTCTGCGCGATCACGGAGAGGATCCGCAGGAAAATCGCCCCGCCGAAGAGCAGCTGGTACGCGAGGAGCGTGCCATCGAGCCACGCGAGCACGCCCGAAACGGCGAGCATGAATGCGACCTGAGAGAGATAGAGCAGCCGGTTGCGGAAGCCGAAATACTTTCCGCGCAGCCGGACCGGAATGCATTCCTGCATCCAGGCGTTCCAGGCCACGCCGTTGATGGCCGAGCCGAGCGCGACGGCGGAGAAGACCGTGACGAAGCTGGCGAGCGTCCGCCGACTCTCGCCCGGCTCCACGAGCGGCAGCGTCACGAGCAGCGCGACCCAGCCCGTGATCTGGAGGATCGCACTGAGAATCGTCATCGAGCGGGCGTGCAGGCGCTGCGCGAGCACCGGCGTCAGCACGACCTGGAGAAAATTGAAACAGAACGGCAGCGACGTGATCAGCCCGTAGGTCCCGGTCGAGAATCCGAAGGAGGTGGTCAGCAGCGCCGCCATCACGAAGTTGCCCGGCTGGCTCAGGAAAGTCAGCGGCATGGCGGTGACGCCGTCCAGCAGGCCGAACCGGAGGTTGCGTCGGAGGGGCGTGATTTTCGCGCCGTGGCCGGAGATTGCGTGCACTGGCCTTCAGGCTAAACCATCGCGCCTCCGCAAAGTCATGCCCGAAATCATTTCCCCCGCATCATGGCAGCGCCGCGCGACGCTGCGCCAGGCCCGGTCGCTCCTGGGAAAATACCTGGTCCGCCGCGGGCATCTCCCGCACATGATCACCGAGGTGGAGGCATACGACGGCGAGCGCGATCTCGCCTGCCATGCGCGCGTCGGACGCACGCGCCGGACCGAGGTCATGTACGGACCCGGCGGCGTGTGGTACGTCTACCTCTGCTACGGTGTGCACGAAATGTTGAACCTCGTCGTCGGACCCAGGGACTGGCCGGCCGCGATCCTGATCCGCGGCCTCGACGGCTGCACGGGCCCGGGCCGCGTCACGCGCCTGCTGGGCATCGACCGGAAACTGAACGGGAAACCGGCGGCCGTGACGGAAGAATTATGGATCGAGGACCACGGCGTCCGCGTGCCGCCGCGGCTGATCGTCGCCAGCCCGCGGGTCGGCGTGAATTTCGCCGGGCCGGTGTGGGCGAAAAAACCCTGGCGCTTCAGTTTCGATCCGAGACGGTTGCCGAAGGTTCCAGGCACCCGATCTTTTGCCACGGAGATCGAAGAGGATGCACCGAGGTCACGGAGCGATTCTCGGTGAAACCAGCCCGTGATCTGACCTCTTAGAACTCGGATCGGACCTCCCCGCACTCGGTGGCAAAAATTTCAGCTTCGGGACTCCGCGAAGCAGTCGTCGATTTTCCGCGCCATCACGGCGGGATCGTAGGGCTTGGCCATGAAATGACACCCCGGCGCGACCTCGCCGGTTTCCCCGAGGGCATCGAAGGTGTAGCCCGACGTGAAAAGGACGGGAAGACGCGGCGCGAATTCGTGGATCCGGCTGACGAGTTCGCGGCCGCCCATGTGCGGCATGATGGTGTCGGTGATCACGAGGGAAATCTGCGGATATTCCTTGAACCGATCGAGCGCCTCCAGGCCGTTGGCGGAAAGAACGACCTTGTAGCCCAGCGAGGTGAGAAGCTCGCAGCCGAGTTCGCGCACGGTGCGGTCGTCCTCAACCAGCAGGATCATTTCTCCCGCCCCGCGCCGTTCGTCCTGAAGCGGCGCCGGGATCTCGGCACTGGCCTCGGCATCCACGGCCGGCAGGTACACCTTGAAGGTCGTGCCGTGGCCCACCTCGCTGTAGGCGGCGATATGTCCGCCACTCTGCTTGATGATCCCATGGCAGGTGGCCAGCCCGAGCCCGGTGCCCTGGCCGGGGATCTTCGTCGTGAAAAAAGGTTCGAACAGCCGGGCCTGCACTTCGGGTGACATGCCGACCCCGGTGTCGCTCACGGCCAGCATCACATAGCTGCCCGGCGTCAGATCATGATGGATGCGGGTGTACTCGGGCCCGAGGACGACATTGGCGGTCTCGATCGTCAGCAGGCCGCCCTTGGGCATCATGGCGTCGCGGGCGTTTACCACGAGGTTCATCAAAACCTGCTGGATCTGCCCGGGATCGGCCCGCACCGCCGCGAGGCCGGACACTCCAACGGTCCGAATGCGTATATTTTCCCCGACCAGGCGTTGGAGCATCGAGTCCATTTCGGCGGCGACGGCGTTCAGGTGGATGACCCGGGGCTGCAGGTGCTGCTTGCGGCTGAAGGCGAGCAGCTGGCCGGTAAGACCGGAGGCGCGGACGCCCGCGATGCGAATCTGGTCGAGACCGTGCCGCAGTGGCTCCGTCATCTTCGGATCGCGAAGCAGGAGATGGGTGTAACCCGCGATGACGGTCAGGATATTGTTGAAGTCATGCGCCACGCCGCCGGCGAGCTGGCCGATCGCCTGCACTTTCTGGCTTTGGAGATAGCGTTCCTCGAGTTGCCGGTGTTCGGTGACGTCGTCGATCGTGCCGTCGATGTGCTCCATTTTTCCGGTGGCATCACGGAAGGCGCGGCCCGTTTCGCGAATGTGCAGCGGCCGGTCATCCTGCCGGCGCCAGACGGCATCGCGGCGGAGGACTTCGTCCGTGACGGAAAGTTCCGCCAGGAACTGGGCGCGGCCGCCGTCGAATCCCGGCGCCGAGTGCCACGCGGTGCGCAGCGCCTCGAAGGAAGGAAAACCCAGGATCTTCAGGAGGGCCGGATTCACGGCGATGAAGTCGCCCGCCGGCGTCGCGCGGTAGAGTCCCACCGGCGAATCGTTGAAGAACGCCCGGAACTGCTCCTCGCTCCGCGCGAGTTCGTGGGTTCGCGTCTGCACGACCTGGTCCTTGTCCCGGTTGAGTTTTTCCAGCCCGATCTGGCGGGCGACGAGTTCGCGCATCTCTCTCAGGCTGGCAGCGACCGTCATGCTAAGAAACGTCACCTCGAACAGCACCCAGCCTGCGTGCTCCAACGAGCGCCAGACGGTCGTCGTCAGGACTCCATAGACCGACTCGGGCCAAAACCACCCCCGCGCGAGGTGGTCGACATACACAATGAGGGTAGCGGTCGCGAATACCCGGATATCGCGATAAAGGGCGAGGAGGGCCAGCGAACCAAAAACATGGAAATGCGTTTCGATCCGCCCGCCCGTGAGGTGGATCAGCAGCGCCGACATCAGCATCTGCGCAGCGGCCTGGGCGTGGCGCGTCTGAGTCAACCCGGAGCGCGACCAGCCGAGCCAGGCGGGATAAAGCGAAATCGCGCCGCCGAGAAAAATGGCCGCCCACACGTGAATGTGGGTTGTCGGAATCCTTCCCTCCCACGCCTTCGGCGAGACGATCAGGGCGAGGGCGACCGTCGCGAGCCACTGGACGACGAGGAGTTTTGCGAAAAACCGGTTCGTCCGGCTTCGCAGCTGATCCAGGGCGCCGGCGAAGCGGCGCGCGATCAGGGCGTCGTCCGCCACATAGTCCGCAGGAAACGGAGCGACCGAGATGGGCTTCGTCACGGCTGGGCCGCCAGGGCGGATTTTTCGCGGAGCGCGCAGCCGTAGACCGGTGTGGACAAGGGCGAACGGGTTTCGCCGCGCGCGAGGGCCAGCAGGTGGCGGCCGCCCTGGTCTTCCCCCTCGTGGCCGCGCGCGGAGGTCAGGCCGCCGTCAAACACCTGGCGCCCGTCGCGGTCGAACACGAGGACCTGTCCGGACGTCTTGGCGCCGAATTCCACGGCGAGCTGGCCGTCGCGATCGAGAACAACCTTCAGCCCCGGAATGGCGCGCGCCGTCCGGACCAATCGCGTTTCGGCCCATTCGCTGGTTTCGCCGGCAGGATCGTAGAAACAGATCGTCATCGAGATCTCGCCGGGCGCGGCCACGAGGAGGGATTCGAGATTCGCCAAGCTCGCCCGCGAACACGGACACTTCGGATGAGCGAACATCACGAGGCTGTAGCGGTGCGGGCCTGCCTGGAGTTTGCTCTCTCGCGGCCACCGCAAGGGCGCGTCGGCCCTGCTTCCAGGGCGCATCTCGTACGAGACAAGCGCTCCGAAACCGCAGGCCAACAAGCCGCCCCATAGCGCGATCCCGGCCCCGAGCCGCCATCCGGAGCGCGCCGTGCCGGAGCGGTGGGAGGGGCGGGGCATGGGGGAATGGTGGGGAAATCAGGGTGATGGTCAATCGGGGTCGGGTCGTTCCAAGGTGTTGGCCGACGCCCGGGCCAGGAAGCGCTTTGTCGCCGACTGGACGAGTTCGATGCTGATCGATGCGACCTCGGCGCCCGCGTGCAAAACCTCGATCTCGTCGCCCGGCGGCGCCCACACTTTCGGGTCGGTGGGTCCAAAGAGCAAAATCGCGGGCGTTCCGCACGCTGCGGCGAGGTGGCTGATTCCCGAGTCGTGTCCGATGAAAAGCCGGCAGCACGCCAGCTGGTCCGCGACTTCGCCGAGCGGACGCGAGCGGAAAGCTCGGCCGATCCCCGCGAGCACGCCGACGGGTTCGGCCTCGCCGGAAAAAATCACGAGGCTCGCGTGCAGGTCGCGCTCGAGCCACGTCGCGAGCGTCTGCCAGCGGTCCGCGGGCCAGTTTTTCCGCGAAGAACCGCTTCCGGGATGCAGGCCGATGAGCGAGGCCTCGGGGGACGCGGTGCGCAGCGGATAGACGAAATCGCCCGGACCGATTCCCAGTTCGCGCAGGGGAGCGCAGAAATGCGCGCCGGCCGGGGCGATCGCCGGGGTCGGAGGGGCCGAGAGAAACACCTGGCCGCTTCGAAGGGGAAAATGCCGGGCCAGCTCCCGGGCGGGATCGGGAAAATAATTCAGGACCACATCGAATTCCCGAAGCCATCGCTTCAATTCATCCGTGAGCTCGTCGGCGTAAAGCCCCGCCCAGCGCGCCTCGTGCTGCGAATGGACGCGGTCGAACAGTCCGCGGTCAAGCACCAGCGCGGCCGCGGTAGCATTGCCGACGAGTTCGATCCGCGCATCCGGCCAGCGCGATCGCAGCGCGGCCAGGGCCGGCAGCGTGACCAGGAAATCGCCGAGGGCGCCGCCCCTAAGGAAGAGGAGGCGCATCCGGGGACGGAGGCGGCGTGTACCGGGTCAGGGTCGACACCCCGATGCCGAACTTGAATTCGACCTCGAACTTGACCGGAAGGTGCTGGTCGTCCTGGGAAATCCAGACGCGGACGTTCGACCCGCGCTTGAACATTCCCTTCGGCTCCGTTTTTTCCATCATGGGCTGCAGCACGAGCGTGTTGAAATCGCCGAGCGGGGTGTGGACCTTTTCGTAGCCGAGGGCGTGCAGGGTCAGCTCGTAGGGATCGTCCTCGAACATGACCAGCACGTCGCGCTGCTCGCCCGGCTTGAGATCCCACGTGCGCGTCTGCACGAGGCAGGTGATGAGGTCCATCGGGTCGCCCTCGGGGAGGTTCACGACCTTGTTCCGCTCCGGGCGCACGAGGTCGCGGAAGTCCGCGGTGCGCTGGTCGAAATCAAACGCGAGCATCGTGTCGCCGGTCTTGTTACCGGTCGCGCTGCGCTCCGTGTGGACGAGCATGCGGCCGGTCCGGTTGCTGAACACCGACTCCGCCCGGGCGTCGAAGGGAAAGAGCCCGCGGAGCAGGCCGCGCGTCGAGGTGGTGGTCACGACCAGCGTGCACGCCTGGTTGTCGTCGGTCTCGGTCTTCGCGAGGACCTTGATCTCGCCGGCGTTCAGGAAAATCCCGAACGCGACCCGGTAGGTCAGCTGCTCCCCGGGAGTCAGCGCCAGCCGCACGCCGGCGGCCGCCGGAGACACGGCCAGGAGCAGGAGGAGGAAACGGAAAAGCATGAGAAGACACTACCCCGACAGCTTGAACTCGAGTTGGTTGCCTTGGCCGATCGCGAGGGCGTCCCAACCGAGCCGACGGAGTGTTTGGGCGAATTCCCGCGCGAAACCGTGAAGCGTATAGATCCGAGTGGGACGCACCCGCTCGACGAAAGCAATCAAGTCGTCAAACCCCGCATGATCCGAGAGGGGGAAGGCCGCATCGCAGCGCATGCGGTAGGTCGCCCCCGCATCGAGCGCCCATCCGGTGATCACCGCCGTGCGCCGCGACGGGATCCGGTCGAGCAGCCCCTGCGAGTGCGGCGGGCAGATCACGATGTGGCCGCCCAGCCGGCCGGCGTCGAACTCGCGGTATTCGGGAAACCTCAATCCGTGCTCCCCGCAAATCCGCGTGAGGCGCAGGGTGTCGGCGTGGAGCATGACCGGCAGCCCGGCGGGGGCGAGCGCCATGAGCACCTCCTGGCTTTTCCCGAGGCTGTAGCACAGCAGCACCGGCGTGCATCCCTCCGCGACCGCCCCCCGGCAGAATTCAATGATCCGGCCGATCGTCTCCGACTCCGGCGGAAAGACATACCGCGGCAGCCCGAAGGTGGTTTCCATGATCAGGACGTCGGCGTGCGGCGTGGCGCAGGGTTCGGCCGCGAGCCCGGCGCGGAGCTTGAAATCCCCGGTGTAAAGCAGCGAACCGTGCTCCTCGTGCTCGATCAGGATCTGGCTGGACCCGAGGATGTGCCCGGCCGGATGGAGCGTGGCGCGCGTGCCGAACTCGAGGTCGTGGCTCCGGCCGTAGGGCAGCTCCGTCACGGCGCGCCGGCCGGGCAGCCGCGCATGGAGCAGCCGCGACGTGGCGGCGGTGCAGAGCACCTCCTTGTGCCGCGCGATGTGGTCGCTGTGGGCGTGCGAGACGAAGGCGCGTTCCGTCCGCGACTGGGCGTCAAGCCACCAGCCGATCTGCGGCAGCCACACGCCCTTCCGATGGTGAATCTCCCAGGACATTCAGAAAAATTCCAAAAACCAAAATTCGCGGCCCGCGGACGGACCCCGGGCCGAGTGCGGCGGCAGGGAGCGGGAGGGTCAAGCCGGCGGCGCGAAATACTTGAGCTTCGCCAGCCGCCACGCCGTCACGAAAAACGCGGTGAGCGGAATCGCGAAGAGCATGCCGAGCACCCCGTGAAACGCGGTGCCCCAGAAAAAAATCGCGACGATGATGGCCACCGGGTGCAGCCCGGTGCGTTCGCCCATGATCCGCGGCGTCAGGACCCAGCTCTCGAGCGCCTGGACCACGAGCTTCACCAGCAGCACGAGGCCCACGAGGCGCCAGCCCCCGTCGGGCTGGAGAAAGGCCAGCGGCAGCGTCACCCCGAGCCCGACGATCGTCCCGAGGTAGGGAATGATGTTCAGCACGCCGACCACCAGGCCGACCGCCAGGCCGAAGCGCAGGCCGATGAGGCTGAAGCCGAGGGCCAGCAGGATTCCCATGATCAGGCCGATGATGAGCTGCCCGCGAAAAAAGGACTCGATGATGGCGACAAATTCGCGCGTGAGGAAAATCACGTCCTCGCGAATCCCCGGACGGAGGAAGGGCAGGTGCGGCCGGAGCTTCGTGTCGGTCCCGCCGCGCGCGAGGAGGAAGAAAAAGAGGTACACCGGAACGATCGCAACGTGGGTGGCGAAGGCGGCGAGGCCCAGCAGTCCGCCGCCCGCGGCGCGCAGCGAGGGAATCGCCTGGCTGATCATGCCGTTCAGCTCGGCGACCGCCGCGTCCGCCGCGTGTCGCACCGTCGGATGCGTGAGCTGGCGCTGGAGCAGCGCGACCCATTGCGGATAGTGCAGCTCGAAATAAGCGGAGGCGTTCGCCCAGAGGGTCGGCAGGTAGGCGAGGAAATTCAGGATCTGGTCGATCAGCGGCGGAAGGAGGAGGACGAGCGCCGCCCCGGCGACGAGGACAAAGATGCCGAAGAGCAGGGTGACGGCCGCGGAGCGGTTCACCCGCAGGCGGCGCTCGAAGATCGTGACCACCGGCCGGAGGATCAGCGCGAGGACGCCGGCGACCGCGAGCGGCCAGAGCACGCCGGAGAAAAAGGCCACGGCATGCCCGAACACGATCAGCCCGGCGACGATCGTGGCGACGGACACGGCGACCGAGAGCAGCACCACCGCGGTCGCCACGACACGCCGCTGCGAAGCGGTGAAAAAAATCGTGGGCGGATCCTCGGGCATCAGGGGAAGTTCGCGAAACCCCCCGCAGAGTCCAAGGAAAACCGCCGTCCCGGGGAGGTGGCACGGGTCTCCGACCCGTGTGGGCGGACTCTGCGCAACGGAGAACGTCGAGCCCACCCGTTTAGCTCGAGTCCACCTTCACGGGTCGGAGACCCCGTGTGGGCGGACTCTGCGCAACGGAGAACGTCGAACCCACCCGTTTAGCTCAAGTCCACCTTCACGGGTCGGAGACCCGTGCCACACTTCGCCCGGCGTGGCGCCGGAAAAGCCACCGCGCCATGGCGGGCAGGAGCATGATCGCGCCGAGCATGTTCACGAGAAACATGAACGTGAGCAGCAGGCCCATGTCGGCCTGGAATTTGAGGTCGGAGAAAATCCACGTGCTGACGCCGACGGCGAGCGTCAGCCCGGTGAAGACAATCGCGGCGCCCGTGTCATTGAGCGCGGCGAACATCGTCCGATCGAAATCCTCGCCGCGCCGCAGCGCGGAGTGAAGCTGGGCGAAAAGGTAGATGCCGTAATCGACGCCAATCCCGACGCCGAGCGCGACGACCGGCAGCGTCGAGGTCTTGAGCCCGATGCCGAGATAGACCATCAGCGCATACGCGAGCCAGCTGACGATCGCCAGCGGAACGACGATGCAGAGCGTCGCGCGCACGCTGCGGAACGTGACAAGGCAAAGCGCGGTGACGGCCCCGAACACCCAGAGGACGATCGGGGTTTGCGCCGCCTGGACGACCTCGTTCGTCGCGGCCATGACGCCGGCATTGCCGCTGGCGAGGAGGAGTCTCGCCTTGGCCGAGGGGTGCGTGGAGGAAAATTCCTTCACCGCATCGGTCACGGCGCGGAGGGTTTCCGCGCGGTGGTCCGCGAGGAAGATCATGACCGGCATCACGCTCGCATCGGCGTTGAGCAGGCCGGTCGCCGTTTCGATCGGCGACACCGCCTGCGCCAGGGCCTGCGGATTGCGCGGGAGGATGCGCCACTTGAGCGAGCCTTCGGAGTACCCGGCATTCACGAGCTTCGCCATCGCGGGCAGCGAGATCACGGACTGCACGCCGGACACGCCGCGCATCCGCCCTTCGAACTGGTCCATCAGGCTGACGACGTCGTAATCCACGCAGCCGTTCGGCACCGTCTCGACGATCACCGAGAGCATGTCCACGCCGATGCTGAACTTCGACGTGATGACGCGCGTGTCCCGGTTGTAGCGCGAGCCCTGCCGCAGCTCCGGGACGCCGGCCTCGGTGTCGCCGATCCGGACCTGCCCGCTCTTCCAATAACCCCACGCCCCGAGCGCAAACCAGACAAGGATGATGATCATCGAGGGCCCGGCCTTCATCCCGCGCGCGAGACGTCCCCAGAAACGGGCCGCCTTCGCCCGGCGTTCCGCGACCCAGCGGCCGTACGAGGCGGGAAGGTGCAGGTACGAGAGCAGGATCGGCAGCAGGAAGAAGTTCGTGATCACGATGACGCTGACGCCGAGGCTCGCGACGATCGCCAGCTCCTGGATCGCGGGAATCCGGATCACGAGCATCGTGATGAATCCAACGGTGTCGGTCGCCAGCGCGACCACGCCGGGCACGATGAGCCGGCGGAAAGCGAGCTGCGCGGCGGTGCGGCTGTCGTGTCCCGCGAGCATCTCGTTCCGGAACAGGCTGATCTTCTGGACGCCGTGGCTGACGCCGATCGCGAAGACGAGGAACGGGACGAGAATCGAGAACGGATCGATGCCATAGCCCAGCGCGGTGAGCAAACCGAGCTGCCAGACCACGGCCACGAGCGAGCAAAGCACCGGGGCCGCCGCGAGCTTCCACCGCCCGGCGTAGTGCCACACGAGGAGCGCGGTGATCACGATGGAAATCGCGAACAGGACCAGGACGCCTCGCGCGCCGTCGTTGAGGTCCCCGATGACCTTGGCAAACCCGATGACGTGGACGGACACCGCGCCGCGGGTCTCGCGTTCGACGCGCTCGCGGATCGCCTCGAGCCCGCGTGCGACCGCCACATAATCGACCTTTCGGCCGGAACCGGGATCCACTTCCAGCAGCTGCGCGCTGACAATGGCGCCGCTGAAGTCCGAGGCGACGAGCTGGCCGAGCTTTCCGGACTTGATGATGTTTTCGCGCACCCTGGCAAAGTTCGCGGGCGTCGGCGTGAAATCGGCGGGGATCACGTTGCCTCCCGAGAAGCCGTCCTCGATCACCTCGATGTAGCGGACGTTGGGCGTGAAGAGGGACTGGACCTGCGGGCGATCGACGGCGGGCAGGTAAATCGTTTCGTCGGTGACCTTCCTGAGCTGCGCAAAAAATTCCGGCGTGAAGATGTCGCCGTCGCGCGCCATCAGCGCGATCAGCACCCGGTTGGCTCCGCCAAATTCGCCCTGGTACCTGGTGAAGGTCCGGATGTACGGGTGATTCGCGGGGAGCGACTTGTTGAAGCTGGCGTCGACCCGGAGCCGGCTGGCGAAAACCGCCACGACCGCCGTGAGAATCGCGAACGTTCCCACCAGCGGCAGGCGATGCCGGAACATCCAGTTGGAGAATTTATCCAGCACAGGTCAGGGTCGCGGCAGCAGGGTTGCGCCGGCTTCGCCGAGCGCGAGCACGCGGCCGCCGGGAAGGGAAACCAGCTCGGCGACGGCCCCCGTGAGGGGAGAGGCCCACGGCAAAACCGTCTGGCCGCCGTCGCGGCTGATCAGCCAGGCGCGCGCCTGGCCGGCGAAGAGCAGCGCGCCGCCCTCGGCGACGACCGCGGTGGCAATCAGCGCACGCGCCTGGTTGGGGACAGGAGTCCACGTCGCGCCGTCGTCGTCGGAGCGGAAGATTCGCCCCTGCAGCCCGCAGGCCACCAGAGCGCGCGCGCTGAGCGGGAGGAGGCCGTAGAAGGAGCCGTCGTAAGGCGATTCGATGCGCTCCCAGTTGATGCCCTGATCGCGGGAGCGAAGCAGGGTCCCGCGTTCGCCGGCGAGGTAGAGCGTGCCGGTGGGCCCGCGGGCGATCCGGTTGAAATGGAAGTCGCCGTCGATGATCTTGCGCCGCTGCCAGGTGCGGCCGCCATCGAGGGAGGACAGATAAAGTCCGTAGGCGCCGACGGCAATGACGCGCTCGCCGTCGAGGGCGAGCACGTCGAGGAATGAGTCCTGGAGGTTCTCGCCCTGCCACTGTTTCGTCCACGTGGCGCCGGCGTCGTTCGAGAAGAGAATCAAGGCGTCGTGGCCCACCGCCCACGCTTTCGGGCTGCCCGGGCCCGAGGAGACGCCGGTCAAGGTCGCGGCGGTGCCGGTCTTGGCGGCCTGCCAGGTGAGCGCCTGGTCGGTGCTGCGGAGGATTGTGCCGCGTTCGCCCACGGCGAGGACGGTGTCTCCGGCGAACGCGCCGTCGAGCAGGAGCATGTTCGGGCGGACCTCGGCGGCGTCCAGGATGCCCGCGACGAAAAGGGCGAGCGCAAGCGGTCGGACGAAGGTGGTGAAGGTCATCCTCCAGAGGGTGGGCACCCGGCCCACGTTATTTCAGCGTACCCGATTCTTCACCGGATTCCGTCCCGGCGCAGGGAGTCGGGGCTGTAGTCGGCGGGCGTGCGCTTGAGGGTGAAATCATACATCGGCCCTTCGTTATCGAGCCCGATCACGAGGTAGCGGCCGTTCTGGAGATCGGTGTGAACTTCCAGCGTGCTCCAGAAAACCTGCGCGTCGTAGTAATTGATGCAGTGCGCTTCGGAAACCCGCCACATCGCGCCGCGGCCGTCGTATTGGTCGACGGCGAGGATCTGCCAGCTGTCCTCGTCGATGTAGAACGTGCGCCGTGAATAGAGGTGGGACGTGCCGGGCTTCAGCGTCGCGTCGACCACCCAGACGCGGTGCAGCTCGTAGCGCGCGAGGTCCTGGTTGATGTGGCCGGGCTTGAGGATGTCGCTGTACCTCACCTTGTCGCTGTGCAGGCGGTAGGAATTGTACGGGACGATCATTTCCTTTTTGCCGAGGAGATTCCAGCGGTAGCGGTCGGGCGCGCCGTTGAACATGTCGAACTGGTCGCTCGTGCGCTGGCCGTCGGCGGCGGTGCCGGGATTGTCGTAGGCGACGTTGGGCGCGCGGGTGACGCGCCGCCGGCCGGCGTTGTAGACCCAGGCCCGGCGCGGCTCGCGGACCTGGTCCATCGTCTCGTGCACGAGCAGGATCGTGCCGGCGAGCCGGGCGGGCGCGATCACGGTCTGCTTGAAATAGATCAGCGTGTTGTCGAGGTCCGCCTCGGTGATGCCTTCGCGGCAGTAGTTGAAGAGGAACTCGTCCGAGAAATCGACAAAGGTGTAGCTGCCGTTCCGCTGCGGCGCGGCCTGGCCGATGTGACGCGAGGCCGCGCCGCCGCGGTAGCGGGTGAGATGGTTCCAGATCGCCTCGAGCCCGTCCTGCGGAATCGGAAAGGGAATCCCCACCACCGAGCCCGCGATGCCGTTGCCGCGGTCGGTGAGATGCGCCGTGGTGGAATTTTTCCTCGTGGCGTCGTAGATCCGCCGCGGATTCGAGGCGCTGCGGTGCGTCGCATAAACGTCGAGCTTGTAGTCCGGGTAGGCCTTGAGCAGCGCCGCGTGCCCGGCGGTCACCTTGTCCTGGTACAGTCCGAGGTTTTCGGCGGTCACGGTGTAGAGCGGACGATCGGACGCATACGGATCCGGGTGGTGGTCGCCGGCCTTGTAGCCGGCCGGGGGCGTCGTGAGGCCGCCGTCCCAGGCCGGGATGAGGCCATCGGCGCTGCCGGCCTTTTCGGCGCCGAGCGGCGTGAGATCGCCGCCGAGCCGCCGGGCGTCGCTTTCGCCGATCGCCGCGCCCAGCGCGCCGGCCGCGGCGGCGAAAACGGTGGAGAGCAGAAATTTTTTCATGGAGGAACGGGACGGATCAGAACGAATATTTGAGGGTGGTGGCGACGTAATCGCGATCGCTCAGGAGATTGTACCGGCCCGCGCCGGAGTAGTTCACGTAGCGCAGCTCCAGCGACCAGGCGTTCTGGAACGTGAACTCGGCGGCGAGATTGAGGCTCTGGCGGCCCTCGACGAAATTCCCGAGGGGGAGCGGCGTGTTTCCCTTCACGTCGTGGGAAAACGCGATCGAGGGCGAGAGGTTCACGCCGGCGAACACGTTGTTGTAGTCGAGGCGGGCGAGGATCTGGTAGCCCCACGAGAATTTGTCGGCGAACGCGCGGGACGGCGTCGCCGGGATGGTGCCGAAACCGGTGTTGGTCATCGCGGCCGCGCTGCCGCTGCTGAAGGTGCCCGGCCCGTCGTAGCGCAGCGTGTCCTTGCCCGGCAGGTTGGCCCACAGGCCGCCCGCCTCGGCCACGAGGGTCAGCTGTTGCGAGCCGAGGACGGGGCCGAAAACCTTCGTGAGCGTCGACTGCGCCGTGACGACGCGATGGCGCCGGTAGCCGGGAATCTCGTAGTTGAGCTGGCCGAGATAATTCCCGATCTGGTTGTTCGCGCCGAAGGCGGGGTTGAGCGCCGAGAGCGTGGCGAAGAGGAGCTCCACGTCGTCGATCTGCAGCGGCACGTGGTTCTTGACCGAGAGATCGCCCTGCCAGGAAATGCCGGTGCGCCCGAGCGAGGTGTTGAAGCTCGCGCCGACCATCGAGATGTTTTGCGGGTACTCGTTGAAATAGCGGCCCGTGGCGGCGGCGGTCAGCAGGCCGACCTTGCCCGCGCCGGCGGCGATGCTCTGCGCCGCCGGATAGAACGGCTGCAGGCTCGCGGGAAGCGCGGCGATCGGGACGTTTGTGAGCGCCGCGCCGACGAGGGTCGAGAGCGCGGCGGGAATGCCGGCGGCGGGGTAGCCGTTGGCGATCATGACCGGCGCGAGGTTGGTGGCGGCGAGACTGGTCGCGGTCGAGACCACCAGGGCCGAGCTGATCGGGCTCGTCGGGGTGCGCGCGCTGATGACGGGCGAGCGGCTGTGGTAGCTCGCATAATAGAGCCCGAACTCGGCGTCGTTCAGCGCGTGGGAAAGATAGCGCAGCGCGGCGCCGTACTGGTTGAAGTTTTTCCCGTCGCGGTCGTGGTCGCGGGGAATGGCGCCGAGCGCGCCGTTGTCGGGCAGGGTGCCGAAGCCGAGGTAGACCTTTTCGCCGCCCCGGCTGGCAAAGTCGTTCGTCGAGAAATAGGTGCCGGCCGGCTCCAGCTCGTTCCGCCGGAACTCGAGCAGCCAGAACGGCTCGAAGGTCAGGCTCCTGGTCAGCCCGATGGAAACCTTGACCATGTTGACTGGAAGGAACGCCTCCTTGAGATCGGCGCCGGGCACGCGGAGCTTCGAGAGGTCGACCGGATTCACGATGTTGTTCCCGTTGGGAATGAAGGTGCTCTCCCCGAGGCTGAGCACCTGGCGGCCGAAGCGCAGGTCGATGGGGACGCCGTTATCGAGCGTGTATTTTGCGACGACGTAGAGGTCGAGGAACTCCTCCCCCTGGACGACGCGTTCGCGCGCCTGCTGGCTGAGCGGGGTGCGGCGCGTGTGTTCCGCCTTCAGGTCGCCGAAATAATAGCCGCGCGCGAACAGGCCGTAATTGTGGTATTTCAGCTCGAGGTCGTGCGATCCCTTGAATACCTCGGAGACCCAGCCGCGGCCGTAGTTCAGGTTGCCGTCGTCGACGTTGACGGAGGTCTGCTGTCCGGCGACGCCGTTGAAGGAATTGGTCGTTCCATAGAAGGCCGCGCTGGGGTCCTTGAGACGGTAAAGCGCGCCGAATGAAAACGTGGAGTCGAAGCTGCCGCTCAGGTCGCCGCTCGCGAACTGGTATGCGCGCCCGGAGGGGGCGAGGAGCAGGCCGAAACCGGCGGCAAGGACCGAGCGGATCGCGCCGGAATGAAAACGATGAGGCGACATGATTTTCCTGGGGTTCCTGGCGGACCGCGCTCCTGACCGCGCGGCGGAGGTGAAAAGGCGGGAGCGCCGCCTTGGGGTGCTTCGGGCACGAAACGGCGTCGCCGGGCGCAGTACAAGGGGAAAGCGGCGCCGCGCCCTCGCGCGATCCGGATGGCCGGCCGGAACGCGGCGCCGCGTCATTTGCGTTGACGCCCGCGGATTTTGCGTAAGTTGCGAGTTCCATCCATGCAGGCTGCGACCCACATCCACGTCAAAGGCGCCCGTGAGCACAACCTGAAGAATCTCGAGCTGCGCATTCCGCGCGGGAAACTCGTGGTGATCACGGGCCCGAGCGGGTCGGGCAAGTCCTCGCTGGCGTTCGACACGATCTATGCCGAGGGCTACCGGAAATACATGGAATCGCTGTCGACGCAGGCGCGGCAGGTCCTCGAGCAGCTGCACCGCCCGGACGTCGATTTCATCCACGGCCTTTCGCCGGTCCTCGCCATCGAGCAGCGCACGGGCGCGGGCGGGCCCCGCAGCACCATCGCCACCGCGACGGAGATCGCGGACTACGCGCAGCTGCTCTGGGCCGTGAGCGGCGAACAGCGCTGTCCCAAGGACGGCGGGCGCGTCGTTCAGCGCTCGCTCGACGACAACGTGCAGCGCGTGCTCGCCGAATGCGCCGGCGAGCGCATCCTGCTCCTCGCGCCGTTCATGCGCGCGAAGCCGAGCGTGCTGCGCGACGAGCTGCCCCGCCTGCGCCAGCGGGGATTCCAGCGCGTGCGGCTCGACGGCACGGTGGCGAACCTCGACGAGCCCAAGCTGATCCCGGCGGGGGCGGGCACGAAGGAGATCGGCGTCGAGATCGTCGTCGACCGGCTCGTCGCCAGCGCCGACCAGCGGTCGCGCCTCGCGGACTCGCTCGAGCTGGCGTTTCGCGAGGGCCGCGACCGCGCCGTCGTGCTCGCGCAGAAATCGGCGGAGGCGCCGTGGCGCGAGCTTTCCCTGAGCCAGTCGCTGTCCTGCGAGGTCTGCGGCGACATTTTCGAAAAGCTCACGCCACGTCATTTTTCGTTCAATCACCGCGAGGGCGCGTGCCCGACCTGCGACGGGCTGGGGCGGAAGCTGCGGTTTGTGCCGGAGCTCATCGTCGCCGACCCCGACAAGTCGGTGCGCGAAGGCGCGCTGAAGCCGTGGCGCATCGGCGGAAAAAATCTCATCATCAAGCACAACGCGCTGCTCAAGCAGCTGGCGGAGCAGCTGCCGTTCGACGCGGACGTGCCGTGGAAGGACCTGCCGGAACCGACGCGCCGCACGATCCTCGAGGGCGCGGGCGAGCGCCTGTTCGCCTTCAAGCTCCGGCGGATGCGCGAGGCGAAGGCGATGCCGTTCGCCGGCGTGATCGCGGACCTCGAGGAGAGTTTCCGGCACACCGACAGCGAGGGGTTCCAGGCGCGCCTGACGACCTTCATGGTGGCCGGCGAGTGTCCGGAATGCCACGGCACGCGGCTGAACGCCCGGAGCGGCGCGGTCCTGCTCGGCGGCAGGACGTTTCCCCAGTTCATGGAGCTCGACGTCGACGCCGCGCATGCCTTCGCGCGCGAGCTCGTGGCCGCGCACGGCGGGAACGACGCGGTGCGCGACGTGGTGATCGGGATCGACCAGCGGCTTTTTTTCCTGCTCGAGACGGGGCTCGGCTACCTGAGCCTTGACCGCGACTATGCCACGCTCTCCGGCGGCGAGGCGCAGCGGGTGCGGCTGGCGACGCAGCTCGGCATGGGGCTGATGGGCGTGATCTACGTGCTGGACGAGCCCAGCATCGGCCTGCATCCGCACGACAACCAGAAGCTGCTCGACACGCTGGTCGCGCTGCGCGACCGCGGCAACACCGTGCTCGTCGTCGAGCACGACGAGGACACGATCCGGCTCGCGGACGAGCTGATCGAGCTCGGGCCGGAGGCCGGGGTCGAGGGCGGACAGCTGCTTTTCCAGGGCACGCCCGCGGCGTGCGAGAAGTTGTCCGCGAAGCAGTCCCGCACGGGTCCCTTCCTCGCGGGAACGGCGGGCGTGATGAAGGACGCGAAGACGAAGACGCCGGACGGCGCGTGGCTGACGGTGCGCGAGGCGCGCGCGAACAACCTCCGCGGCATCGACGCGAAATTTCCGGTCGGCCTGCTGACCTGCGTCACGGGCGTGAGCGGGTCGGGGAAGAGCACGCTCGTGAACGACGTTCTCGCCGCCGCCGCCGCGCGGAAGCTGAACGGCGCGAAGACCCTCCCGGGAAAGCACCGGCAGATCGAGAACCTGGATTTCTTCGAGAAGCTGGTGCAGGTGGACCAGGACCCGATCGGGCGCAGCCCGCGCTCGAATCCGGCGACCTATGTCGACCTGCTGACACTGTTGCGCGACCTCTACGCGACGGTTCCCCTGGCGAAGGTGCGCGGCTACAAGGCGAGCCGGTTCTCCTTCAATGTCCGCGGCGGCCGCTGCGAGCGCTGCCAGGGCGACGGCGTCATCAAGCTCGACATGCAGTTCATGGCCGACGCCTACGCGCCGTGCCCGAGCTGCGGCGGCCGCCGTTACAATCGCGAGACGCTCGAGATTCTGTTTCACGGGAAATCCATCGCGGACGTGCTCGACATGACGGTCCGCGAGGCGATCGCGCTGTTCCGGAACCTGCCGAGGGTGATCGACAAGCTCGCGACCCTCGACGCGGTCGGACTCGGCTACCTGAAGCTTGGCCAGTCCGCGACCACGCTTTCCGGCGGCGAGGCGCAGCGGCTCAAGCTCTCGCTGGAGCTGAGCAAGCGGGCGCAGGGCAGCACGCTGTACATCCTCGACGAACCCACGACGGGGCTGCACTGGGTGGACATCCAGAAGCTGATGGACCTGCTCTTCAAGCTGCGCGACCAGGGCCACACGGTGATCGTGATCGAGCACAACCTCGACGTGATCAACCTCGCCGACTGGGTGATCGACCTCGGCCCCGGTGGCGGGCGCCACGGCGGCGAACTCATCTATGCCGGCCCGCGCGAGAACATCGACGACTGCGAAGGCTCGCTCACCGGCGAAGCCCTGAAAAAATGGGCGAGGTCGAAACCCGCCCGGCGTTGAGATTTTGAACAGAAGGCAGCGAAGGAAACGAAGCGCCTTCCATCGGCAGGGTCGAGGTTGCAGGCGGAACCGATTCGAACCATCCGACGTGGATTGGAGCATCCGCCAAAAGCCGGAACCAAATTCGGGCCGGAAGGGATGGCCGCAAAAATGCACAAGGGCTCGGTGGCTCCGAATCGAATCTCCCGTGCGCCCATAGGCGCGATGGCAGTTCCTTCGCCACCTCGGAGCCCTTGCGCATTTTTGCGGCCAACCTCCCTCGGAATTCCTCGCGGAGGATAAGGATTCAGCAGCATGGCTGCCGGCTTATATAAAATACCCCACCCAAGATCAGCGGTCGAACGGATCGTATCGGGTCTGCCTGCAACCTGGAGCCGCGAATCTCAGACGGCGCTTCGTTGCCTTCGTTATCTTCTGTTCAAATCGGGGTCGCCTTGGTTAGCGGTAGGGTGTGCCGCTGCCGACGATCGTTCATCTGGATGCCGACGCCTTTTTTGTTTCGTGCGAACTCGCGCTGAAGCCGGAATTGCGCGGGACGAAATGCGCCGTCGGCGGACGCGAGCGCGGGATCATCTCCTCGGCCAGCTACGAGGCGCGGGCCTGCGGCGTGTACACCCCGATGCCGACGCAGCGCGCGCTGAAGGTCTGCCCCGGGCTCATCCTTCTTCCGCACACGTCCGGGCTCTACGGAAAAGTTTCGCGGCAGATGTTCGACCTGTGCGAGACGGTCACGCCCCTGGTGCAGAGGAACTCGATCGACGAGGGCTACCTCGACCTCGCGCCCTGCGGATTCAAGGACTCCGCGGAGGTCGAGGCCCGCATGCGCCAGCTTCAGCAGCGAATCTGGGATGACCTGCAGGTGCCGGTCTCGTTCGGCCTCGCGGCCAACAAGCTGGTGTCGCAGATCGCGTCGAAACTCCGGAAGCCCCGCGGGTTTGTGGTGGTCCCCGTGGGGACCGAGGCCGGGTTCCTGGACCCGCTGCCGGTCGGAAAGCTGCCGGGGGTCGGCCCGAAAACGGAAGCGGACCTCGCCGCGCGTCACGGCATCCAGCTCGTCCGCGATATCACTTCGCGCAACGACCAGGAGCTCGAGGCGGTCTTCGGCGAGGGCTGGCGCGAGATGCGGGCGATGGCGCTCGGCGAGGATCCTCGGCCGGTGGAAACCGAGCACGACGACGCGAAGAGCTATTCGCAGCAGGAAACCTTCGGACGCGACATCGGCGATTTCGGCGAGATCGAAAAGGTGGCGAAGCGGATGGTCGACGAGCTCCTGCCGAAGATCCGGGAGGACGGGAAGCGGGTGCGAACGATGACGGTCAAGATCCGCTATCCGGACTTCACGCAGGAATCGCACGGCCGCAGTCTCGCGACTGCCACGGACCTCGAGGCCCCGTTTTACCCGCTGGTCGCGCCGTTGCTGAAAGCGGCGTGGAAAAAACGCCGTCCGCTCCGGCTGGTGAGCGTGCGTT
Source organism: Verrucomicrobiota bacterium (assembly GCA_028293565.1). GTDB lineage: Bacteria > Verrucomicrobiota > Verrucomicrobiia > Opitutales > Opitutaceae > Opi-474. The sequence goes on from JAQGON010000152.1 coordinate 22,724, forward strand.
TCTCCAGCGTCGAGGACGCCGCGGCGCAGCTGGAGATGTTCGCGCAGCAGGACGAGAAGCGCCGCCGGCTGGCCGGAGTGCTCGACAAGCTGAACAACCGCGGCCGGGCCAGCGTCGTCCAGCATGGCCACCAGCTCGGAACGGTGAAGGAGTGAACCGCGATTCGGCCGCAAGGATCCCCGCCGGGGTTTTCAGTCCGGCTTTTATTCATGTGCATTCGGGTCCATTCGTGGTTTCTTGCCTTTGAAATTTCGCCATGGCCGTTCCCGAGATCGATCTCCGCGTCTCCGCCGCGCGCCGCGCCGTCGGCACCCACACCGCGCTGCTGCACCGCGAGTTCGGTCGCGCGAAGAGCGAATGGAAGACGGACGGCACGCGCGTGACGGCGGTGGACCTCGCGATTTCGCAGGGGATCGCCGGGATGCTGGGGACGGAATTTCCCGGCGACGATTTTTTTAGCGAGGAGCTGGGACAGCCCGGGGAGCCGATGCCGGCGACGAAGCGCTTCGCCTGGGTGCTCGACCCGATTGACGGGACGAACAACTACGCGCTCGGGATCGCGAACTGCGCGATCTCGCTCGCGCTGCTGGAAGACGGAATCCCGGTGTACGGGGTGGTCTACGACCTGGCGCGCCGCACGCTGATCCACGGCGGGCCCGGCCGCGGGCTGTTCGACGGCGAACGGCCGGCGGGCGTGCGCCCGGAGCCGCCGCATCCGCAGAGCGTGGTCGGATTTCACAGTCCGTACGACAAGCGCTTCGCACGCGATGCCCAGACACTGGTGGAAAACTTCAAGATCCGCGGGCTCGGCAGCAGCACGCTGCACCTCGCCTATGTGGCGATCGGAATCCTCGACGGCACGGTCGATCACAACGTCAAGATCTGGGACATCGCCGCGGCGGTCCCGCTCTGCCTGGCCGGGGGGGGGAAGGTCGAGTTCCTCAATGGCGAACAATTCCCCCTGCGGAAATTCGATTTGAAGATGGACCGGATCCGGTACGTGGCCGGAAACGCCGCGATGTGCGCCAGGCTGCGGACGCTGCTGTCGACGTAATCGTCGTTGAACGCTCCGTCACTCCTTCGAGTTCTGCTCGGGCGTCCAGCGCATTGAGGGCAATGCGCTCCACCCGCAAACCGCACCCCTGCCGGAATTCCGGCTCCGCACTTTGCGGCCTTCGCGCCCTTCGCGGTTTAACAGATCGTCAGCCTCAGCCAGCCTCAGCGGCACGCCCTACACCTGATACGGCTGCAACGGCACGGGATCGAACACCTTCGACTTAGGGGCCTTCTCCGTCAGCTGGGCGTTGAACCACGCGCGAGCCGGCGGGTCGCCGTGCGTCAGGACGATGCTGCGGGCCTCGGTCTGCACGGCGAATTCGAGCAGCTCCTCGCGATCCGCGTGGCCGCTCAGTTCGAAGCGCTCGACGTGCGCCTTGATCTTGGCCTTCACGTTCGCCGCCTCGAAGACAAAGGTGTCGCCCGGCTTCGCCGCCAGCAGCCGGCCGCCCGGGGTGTCCGGATCGCAGTAGCCGACGAACCCGATGGTGTTCCGCGCATGGCCGACGAGTCCCGACGCGAGCGTGTAGCTCGGCGTCTTCTCGACGAGCATGCCGGAGCTGATGATATAAAGCGCGTTTTGCTGCGGATCCTCGCCGGGGGTCAGCTTGCGCGGCGTCGGCTTGATCTTCAGCTCCTTGGTGATCGACCGGGAGTAGTTCACGTGCCGGGTCTTCCGGCTGATCTCGTCGAAATAATCCGCGAGGTCCATCCCGAGGCCCGACGCGTAGATCGGACACTCGACCAACCGGCCGAATTTTCGGGCATCGTGCATGATCGAAAGGATTTCCTGCATCCGGCCGAGGGCGAACACCGGGATAAGAAAGGATCCGCCGCGCTGGATGGTGGAATTGATGCTTTCGACGAGGCGGTTCACCTCGTTGACGCGCTCCTTGCCGGCGGGGCGCTCGGTGGTGCCGCGGGTGGTCTCCATGATGATGGTGTCGAAATGTCCGGCCGGAAACTTCGCGCCGGCGAGCGTGCGCTGGTTTTCGTAGAGCACGTCGCCGGTGAACAGGATCGCGCGGTGCTTGTAGCTGATCTCGACCCCCGCGGCGCCGGCGACATGGCCCGCGTGGTGGAATGTCACCTCGATCTCATCCTTGCCGCCGCGGAATTTCTTCGCGTGCCCGAAGGGAAGCCCCGTCAGGCGCCGCGAGAGCCGGTCGATTTCGTCGTGCGTGAAGAGCGGGTAGTCGGGGATATTTTGATCCTCCTTCTGCCGGAGCATGACGTTCGCCGAGTTGTGCAGCATGCGCTCGACGAGCATCCGGCTCGACGTGGTCATGATCACCGGCGTGTTCGGGTGCTCCCGCATCACGACCGGCAGGCTGCCGATGTGATCGAGATGGCAGTGCGTGATGATGATCAGGTCCAGCGCCTGGCCGCGCAGCGGCGAGAGGTCGGGCGTCGCCAGCCGTCCGACTTTCTTCGGATTCAGGCCGCAATCCACGAGCACCCGGAGGTCGCCGAACTGGACAAAAAGGGAATTGGCGCCGATGCCGCCGTCACGGTTCAAATCAATGAGCTTCATTTATCGGCCTGACACAGAACGAGAACTTACCCGAGAACGAGTTGTTTTTCTCAGGCGTGCGGCACGTTCATCGCGAACGGCGGCAACAGCACGTGAATCTGGCGTCCCTGGTCGTCCACGCCGTGAAACGAGCCGCGCGCGGTGGCGTCGCAGCCGGTCACGTGGTAGCTGTTGTAGGAAAACTGCTCGCCGGGGGCGAGGCGCGGGGTCTCGCCGACGATCTTGTCGCCCTCCACCACCAGCCGGCTGCCGTCGGCGTGCTCGACGACCCATTTCCGCCCGAGCAGGGTGACGGTGTGGTCGGAGCCGTTGCGGATGGTGATGAAGTAGACGAACGCATGCGGCTGGTCCGGCGGCAGCGTCGCCCCGCCGAAATGGTAGGCGAGCTTGTCGAGACGGGCCGTGAGGCCGGGAAGTTCACAGGAACAGGACACAGCGCAAGGAGACGCGGGATTTCGCGCGCAGCAAGCGGCATCGCCCGGCGGTAGCCGGGCGAACATCGAACGCCCAACTTTCAACTTCCAACCTCGAATGGACCGCCAAGGCATCTGATCCTGGCAGTCTCAGGTAAGGTCGGCGGTTTCCGTGCCGCGGCTCCTCCGCGTTTCCGCGATCAAGGGGCCGCGCGCGAAGCTCAGTGTTTGAAGTGGCGGATGCCGGTGAAGACCATCGCCATGCCGCGTTCGTCCGCGGCTTGGATCACTTCCGCGTCCCGCACCGACCCGCCTGGCTGGATCGCGGCCGTCGCACCGGCCTCGGCGGCCGCGATCAGTCCGTCCGGAAAGGGAAACAGCGCCTCGCTCGCCACGACCGAGCCCTTCAGGTCGAGCCCCGCCTCGCCCGCCTTCCACACCGCGATCCGCGAACTGTCCACCCGAGCCATCTGCCCCGCCCCCACGCCGAGGGTGCGCTCGCCGCGGCAGTACACGATCGAGTTCGACTTCACGTGCTTGCCCACGATCCAGCCGAACATCATCCCCGCCCATTCCTCGGGCGTCGGCGGCCGCTTCGTGACCACCTTGAACTCGCCGACATTCCCCAGCGTGCGGTCGCGGTCCTGCAGGAGCACGCCCCCGATCACCGAGCGGATCTCGCGCAGCGAATCGGACCCCATGCCCTCCGTCGCGACCATCAGCCGCAGGTTCTTCTTCTTCCCAAAAACCGCGAGCGCCTCCTCGCTGAAGCGGGGCGCGATGATCACCTCCGTGAAAATCTCGGCGATCGTCCTCGCCAGCGCGCCCTCGAGCGTGCGGTTGACGACGATGATCCCGCCGAACGGCGCCTGGCGATCGGTGGCGAACGCGTCCGCCCACGCGGCCTCCAGCGTGTCCGCGCTCGCGACGCCGCAGGGATTCGTGTGCTTGAGGATCGCGACGGTCGGACGCTGGAACTCGCCGATGAGAAACGTCGCCGCCGTGAGATCGAGGATGTTGTTATAACTGAGCTCCTTTCCCTGGAGCTGCCGGAAATGCTCGTGGAAGGTGCCGTAGAGCGCCGCCTGCTGGTGCGGATTTTCGCCGTAGCGCAGGCTCTGCGCCTTGCGGTAGGTCAGCGACAGCGTCTCCGGGAAACCCGCGAGCGCCGCCAGGTCCGGCTCCGCCGCCTGCGCCTCGAGGTAGTTCGCGATCGCGGTGTCGTAGCGCCCGGTGCGCTGGAAGACCTTCAGCGCCAGCCGGCGTCGCAGGTCCGGAAGCTCCTCCGGGCGCGCGAGCGCGGCCTGCACCGCGGCATAGTCGGCGGGGTCGCACACCACGGTGACGCTCTCGTGGTTCTTCGCGGCGCTGCGCAGCATCGACGGCCCGCCGATGTCGATGTTCTCGACCGCTTCCTCAAACGTGACGCCGGCCTTTGCCACGGTTTCCTCGAACGGGTAAAGGTTCACCACGACGAGGTCGATCAGGTCGATGCCGGCCTGCTTCGCCTGCGCGAGGTGCTCCGGCTTGTCGCGCCGGCACAGCAGACCGCCGTGGATTTTCGGGTGCAGGGTCTTCACGCGCCCGTCCATCATTTCGGGAAAACCGGTGTGCTGGCTGACCTCCGTGACCGGAAGGCCCTTATCGGCGAGGAGCCTCGCAGTGCCGCCCGTGGACAGCAGCGTGTAGCCGTGCTGCCGGACCAGAATTTCCGCGAACTCGGCAAGGCCGCGTTTGTCGCTAACCGAAAGAAGGGCGAATTTTGCCATGGAAGACCGCGAGTGTGTGAGCGCGGCCAAATCGGCGGCAAGAGCGAAGCTCGGGAAGGCGGACGAACGTCGAACGTCCAACTTTCAACTTCCAACCTTGAATGCGGGCGGCCACGAGCGTCGGCGCGTGGGCCTCGGACATCGCTGTTCCACTCGCTCACGTACGCAGTCGCCGATTCAATCGAGCGATTCGTTGGTACCACCGG
>JAQGON010000160.1 GCA_028293565.1 Verrucomicrobiota bacterium
GGCCGAATCCCTTTTCTGGCAAATCTGCGAACAGAATGCCAAGGAGGGCCGCAAGGCCGGGTACCAGCCCGAGGAACTGCATGACCTCGACACGCTCCTCGCGGACCAGTACGTCTGCAATTTTTCCGTCTTCCAGTCGCTGCTCGACCATTGGGCGCTCAAGCAGCTCTTCCCGATCGCACCGCTGCACCGGCTGAATGAAAAGCCGTCGGTCAACGCCATCCTCGTCGACATCACCTGCGACTCGGACGGCAAGATCTCGTCGTTCATCGACCTGCAGGACGTCAAGGACTACATCACGCTGCACCCGCTGAACCGCAAGCCGTACTACCTCGGCGTCTTCCTGACGGGCGCCTACCAGGACATCATGGGTGACCTGCACAACCTGTTCGGCCGCGTCAACGAGGTGCACGTCTTCCTCGAGGACGACGAGCCCAACGGATTTTACATCGAGGAGGCGCTGACGGGCAGCCGGATCGCCGACGTGATCGAGGGCGTGCAGTACCAGCAGGAGGAGCTCTGCCGGAAGATGAAGGCGCAGATCGACGCGGCGACGCGCAAGGACATGGTCAAGCCGCGCGAAGGCGTGCGTCTCCTCGAACTCTACGAGAGCCAGATGCTCAACAAGACCTACCTGAACATCGAGCCGAAGAGCGGGCGGAAAAAACGTGGCAGCTGATCCGGTTTTTGCGATTCAAGATTCCAGAAGGCAGATTCAAGAATGGGCGTGGCCCTTGGCGGGAAGCCTTTTCTCGAGGTAACGGATGAATCCTCCGAGTTGGCGGCTGACCGAGATCACTGGGCGAGAAGTCCCGACTTCTCGTCGCCGGCGACATAGCCGAGTTCCTCGGCAACGTGGACCAGCGACCTCACCTCGCCCGCCGAACCTTTGGCGATATAAAGGAAATGAATCAGCTCGCGGTGGCCGCCGCGTTCGAAACCTTCAGCGATATTCGACATCACCGAGACCGCCGCCCGTTGAATTTGGTCCTTGAACCCGAAGTCGCGCGCGATGGGTCCCCTTCTCGTCACCCTATAAACCGCCGTGACGACCGTTTTCGCCAGGCGCCAAACTTCCAATTCCTCGAAGCCTTTCGCGTGCAACACGGACTCAAGGTGCGATTCTCAAAAACAGTTCCAAGGCCCAATTCGATTGATCGCAATCCGGAGGCGGGACCTCATCCGAATTTTCCACGCCCCCTCTCTTGAATTTGTAATCTTCCCTCTTGAATCGCTGAATCGCTCCGCGATTCAGCGCCACTCATGTCGCGGATAGCGCCGCGACAATTCCGCCTTCAGTTTCGGATACATGTCGCGCCAGAACGCGGTGAGGTCGTCCGTCACCTGCAGAGGACGATGATTCGGCCCGAGGACCTCGATCTTCACCGGCACGCGGCCGTGGCCCAGGGTGAACTTTCCCTCGACGCCGTAGAGTTCCTGGATCCGCGCGCTCAGGATCGGAGGACCCTCCCGGGCATACGTCAGCCTGGATCTCCGGCCATTGGCCATCGTCAGTTTCTCGGGCAGGTAGTCGTCGATCACGGCCAGCTGCTCCGCCGTCAGCCAATCCCGGAGAATCGGCATCACGGGCTTGTCCTTGATGTCCCGATAACTCAGCTCGCCGTAACAGATCTGCTCGACGAGCGTCGCCCGATCGGCCTCGGTCAGCGGATTCACCTCCAGCTCGGGAAACCATTCGGCCAGCCGGTTCACGCGGAGGATCCACTGCTCGACGGTGTCGTCCCACGCCTCGAGTTTCAGCCGCCCGGAGATCACCTCCTTCGTGAGCAGCGCGGCCGCCTCGTTGAGCGGGGCCTCGTCGGTGCTGACCTTCGCCTCCAGCACCAGGTCGCGGAAACGCCGCTCGCGCCGCGTGACCACGCGCTTCATCTCCTGGTCGTAGGTCACTCCCCGCATCTCGTGAAAATCGTCCGGAAAAATTTCCCGGAGCCACGGCTCCTCGATCGCGGTGGCGAGCGAAAGAAGAACGCTGACCTCCCCGCCGCGGCCCCCGACTTCGCTGATCTCGGCCGCCACCAGCAGCGCCGACCGGCCGATCGCGCTCTCCCGGGCGAGCAGCCCCCGGCGCTGGTGGACGAGTTCGCAGCGCAGCGTGCCCGCATCGAGCCGCTTCGCCAGCTGGTCGGAAAAACCGGCGAGCACGCATTTCCTGATCTCGGCGCCATCGGTGCGCCGCTCGGCGACATCGAGCCCCTCCTTCGCCGCGATCTCGAGGAACTGCTCGAACAGCGGCCCGACCTGGCGCGCGCCCTGCGCGTGGATGCCGAGCCGTCGGCAGGCCTCCACGGCGTAATTCGCCTTGTCCGCAAAACGCCAGGCGCGCATCAGCAGAAAGAAATCGCTCTCGTGCTCCTCGCCGAGCGCGTCCTCCCGCGCCTGCTCGACCTCGCGCGGCACGCCTCTCAGAAGAAAATTTCTCCCCTGTGTGAGCGCCGCCATCAGCGCCACCGGACGCACGCATCCGCGCTCCTGCGCCGCGAGTAGCATCCGCGCGTAGCGCGGGTGCACGGGAAAGCGCAGCATTTTCCGCCCGGTTTCGGTGATCCGTCCGCCGGAAGTCCCGTCGCCGATCGCCCCCAGATCCGCGAGGAGCATTTCCGCCCGCTCGAGCGCCTTCGGGTCCGGCTTTTCAAGCCAGGGGAAATGCGCGACGTCGCCGATCCCGCTCGCCTTGAGCGTCAGGACGACTTCCGAAAGATCGAGCCGCTTCACTTCCGGCAGTTCCTGCAGCGCGCGCTGGCCGTGCTCCCGCTCCGTCCACAGCCGCACGCACGCTCCCGGCGCGGTGCGGCCGGCGCGCCCCGCGCGCTGGTCGGCGCTCGCGACCGAGATCTTCTCGATGAGCAGCGTGTTGATTCCGCGGTGCGGGTCGAAGCGCGCCACGCGCGCGAGCCCGGAATCAATCACCGTCGTCACGCCGTCGATCGTCAGCGAGGTTTCGGCGACGTTGGTCGACACGATGATCTTTCGCGCCTCGGAGCGCGCCACGGCGCGGTCCTGCTGCTCCGGCGGCAGTTCGCCGTGGAGCGGGAACGTCACGAAATCGCGCAGCGCCCTCGATCCCTGGATGGCCTGCACCGTGCGGCTGATCTCGAACGCCCCCGGCATGAAGACGAGCACGTCGCCCTCCGACGCCGCGGCGACGCGCTCGCATTCGCGCGCAGCCACGTCCCAGACCGGCTCCTGGTCGAAGTTCGCCGCCTTCGGCAGATACTCGATGCGCACGGGAAAGCTCCGGCCTTCGGAGACCAGGACCTCGCACGGCGCCAGATAGTTTTTCAGGGCGCCGGCATCCAGGGTCGCCGACATCACGATCAGTTTCAGGTCGGGACGCGACGTCTGCTGGAGCTGCAGCGCCCGCGCCAGCGAGATGTCGCCGTAGAGATGTCGTTCGTGAAATTCGTCGAACACGATCGCGCTGATTCCGCGAAGCTGGGCATCGAACGACATCTGCCGAAGGAGGATGCCCTCGGTGACGAAGCGGATCCGTGTTTCCTCGCCGGCGCGGGTCTCGAGCCGGATCTGATAGCCGACGATTCCGCCGAGGGGAGCTCCCACTTCCTCCGCGACGCGCTTCGCGAGCATCCGCGTGGCCAGCCTCCGCGGCTGCAGCACGACGACCTGGCCTTTTTCGCCGAGCAGGCCGTGGCGAAGGAGCATCTGCGGAACCTGCGTGGATTTTCCGGAGCCGGTCGGCGCCTGCACGATCAGCCGTCCGCCGTCGCGCGTCGCGGCGATGATGGCGGATTCGAGTTCATAGATGGGAAGATCGCGCGGTGAAGGCATGCTGGCGGGAGCGCTGGTGGGATCGAAGGGAAAGCGGAATCGAAGGGGATGAACATCGAACGTCCAACGCTCAACTTCCAACGTCCAATTTCAATCGTAGCCACGTGCGTCAGCGCGGGGACCTTTGTGCATCGCCGTTCCAGCCGTTCACACTCGTAGCCACCGGGTTCACCGGCTGGATAGGATGTCTTGGTACCACCGGCTCGGCATTCAATGTTGGAAGTTGAAAGTTGGGCGTTCGACGTTCGCCCGTTTCGCCCGTTTCGCCCGGTGAGTATCCGGTGAGCCAGATTATCCCCAAGTTATTCACCGTTTCCGGCGGTGAATAAGTTGAGAAGAAGAAAGCCTTTATTTCCGGAACGGGTGCCGCAGTTTCGAAAACGTTCCTTGATAGAACGGTCGCAGCTCGGCGGTCTGAAAACTCCGCCGAAAGCACGACCGGGATAATCCCGGGTGACCGGGGAAAGGACGGTGGCAGCTGGTGCCGCCGCCCCCTCCTCTGCTACGTTAGTGGCAAAGGCAGGCAGATATCACCAGCTCCTCTGGCCGGAGTCGTGTCCGGTCAGTTCACACACGAAACAGGAGCTGAGCGGCAAGGCGCGATCAGAAACCGCGACTGAGCCGAGTCAGGCCCACGGGCCGTTTCGACCCGTGAGCCGACACAGTTACCCCAGAGGGTTATGGTTGCTACTGTGCAGACCAGAACGCAGTCGCGTTTCCCGGCGGGCCAACCCCCGCCAAAAGGCCCGGTTCGTCCAAAGCGAGCAGGGCGCGCAAGGGAGGCGAGACCGCGCGGAGTGAGCGGGCCCGGCAAAGCCCGTCAACCTCCTCAATGGGGCAGCGTGAAAAAGCACGCCGCCACACTGCAAAAGCGAACGCAACCTGAGAGTTAAGAGGCCAGACCCGTAACGCAGGGCCAACGGCCAGCCAAAAGCTGGCGCCGTCCCCGTGGTAAGGGTGCCGACGCGAAGTAAGATTGCAGACGTGTCCGCACCACGTCCGGCGCGCCGCTCCCGGCAGGGAGCGACCGAACT
>JAQGON010000211.1 GCA_028293565.1 Verrucomicrobiota bacterium
GAACCCGAGGCGCCGAGCACCACCGTGTCGATCACGTCGCTCGTCCCCTACTCTAAGGAACCCGACACCGCGGCCAACCGCCTGAAGGAGCTGCCCCGCAGCATCGCGCTTTCGATCCTGAACCGCCGCTTCTCGGAACTGGCCAAGAAGGAGAACGCCCCCTTCAGCAGCGCGAGCGCAGGCGTCGCGGAAGATTTTGACTTTCTGCGCGAGGCGTCCGTCGACCTGAACTGCAAGCCCGACCAATGGCCGGCCGCCCTCACGGCCGGCGAACAGGAACTCCGCCGCGCGCTGGAACACGGGTTTACCGCGGCCGAGCTGACGGAAGTGGTTTCCACCTACCGCAATTCTCTCGAGCAGGCGGTGAAGACCGCGGCGACGCGGCGGTCGGACGGTCTCGCCGAGGACATCGCCGACAGCATCCTCCACGACGAGGTCTTCACGTCGCCGGCCGACGATCTCGCCTTGTACGGACCCGCCCTTGCCGGGCTCACCGTCGCGGATTGCGAGGCAGCGCTCAGAAAGGCTTTCCGCGCGCCCGGGCGTTACGTCCTCGTCGCCGGCAACGCGAAGATCGACGGCGACGCCAACGCCGCCATCGCCGCCGCGTATTCCCAGTCGGGCCGGGTCGCCGTCGCCCCGCCTGCCGCCGCCGCCGAACTCGCCTGGGGCTACGCCGATTTCGGGCCGGCGGGAAAAGTCGTGAAACGCACGCACGTCAGCGACCTCGATCTTGAGCTCATCACGTTCGCCAACGGCGTCCGCCTCAATTTGAAGAAAACCGATTTCGAGGCGGGCACCATCCGGCTGCTGGCACGCGTGGGCAACGGGTCGATCACGGAGCCGCCGGACCAGCCTGGGCTCGCGGGTCTCGCCAACGGCACGTTCGACGCCGGCGGATTGGGCCGGCACAGCGCCGACGATCTCCGCCGCATCACCGCGGGCAAAAACGTCGGCGCGCGCTTCGAGACCGGCACCGACGCCTTCGACGTGCGCGGCGTCACCACGCGCGAGGACCTGGCGTTCGAACTTCAGCTCATGGCGGCGAAATTGACCGATGCCGGCTACCGGCCGGAAGCGCTGCGCCAGGCGCGCAAGGGCATCGACCAGCTCTATCTCGGATTCCAGCACACGCCGAACGGCCCCTTCGCCACCGAGGTCGCGCGGCTGCTCGCCGGCGGCGATTCCCGTTTTTTCCTTCCGCCCAAGGAGGTCATGATCGCGCGCAACCTCGACGAAATCCGCGCCTGGCTTTCGCCCCAGCTGGCCCATGGCGCGCTCGAGATTTCCGTCGTCGGGGACATCGACATCGACGCCACCATCGACGCCGTGGCCTCGACGATGGGGGCGCTGCCCCCCCGCGAGGCCAGGCCGTCCCTGACCGACCTCAAGCACGTCGCCTTTCCCGCCCAGCCGTTCACCCGGGATTTCGCCATCGATTCCGAGATTCCCAAGGGCGTCGTCCGCATCTACTGGCCCTCGACCGACGCCCTCGACGTGAAACGCGCGCGGCGCATGAACCTGTTGGCAAGCGTCCTGAACGACCGGCTGCGCGTGAAGCTCCGCGAGGAACTGCACGAGACCTACTCGCCCGACGCCTCCAGCAATCCCAGCGAGGTTTTTCCGGAATACGGTTACTTCACCGCCAGCGTCGACGTCGCGCCGGCGTCGGCTCCGCGGATCATCGAGCTGGTGCTTTCCATCGGCGACGATCTCTCCCGGAACGGCGTGACGGACGACGAGCTCGTCCGCGCCAAACAGCCCGCGATGACCAAGATCAACGAATCGCTCCGGGTGAACGGGTACTGGCTGAACAGCGTGCTCGGGCGCGCGCAGGAAAAACCCGAGGTGCTGGACTGGTGCCGCGGGCGGCTCGCGGATTTTCAATCCATCACCGCCGCGGACCTGGGCGCGCTCGCGAAAATCTACCTGCCCCGGGAGCGGGCCTCGCGCGCGACGGTCCTGCCGGCCGCTCCGCCGGCGGGTGGGTCTTCAGCGGCGGGCCGTTAGCCGCGCGAGAATCAGGTCGCGCAGCGGCGGCTCGAGCGAGCCGCTGTGCGACTCGAAAAGTTTGGTCAGTTCGGCCCACGGCACGCGGCCGTTGGGCACGATGATGGGCGTCTCGTTCTTGAGCGGCGTGCTGTCACCTTCGTCGATCCGCCCGTGGGCAAACCCGCGCCCGCGCCGCCACGTCAGCGCGTGCGCGTCGCGGCAGAGCTGAAATCCGGCGACTTCGTTTTTGTCGTCGAGCCAGACAATGAGGTCGAGCCCGTCGCCCTCGAACCAGCGGCGCTGCTGGCCGGGTTCCTGGCGGACGCTGCGATGTTCCTGAAACACGCCTCACGATGGCCAACCTGCGCCGCCTCCGCAAATCGGAACACGCGGCCCGCTCATTGCCGGAGAACACCGGGAGTTCGCCGAAGCCACGATCGGAATCGCTCACATCCGGCTCACCACCAGCGACGCATTCGTGCCGCCGAAGCCGAAGCTGTTCGCGAGGGCGGCGCGCACGGTCCTTTTCACCGCGGTGTGCGGAGTGAAGTTCAACCCGGTCGCCGCGCAGGCGGGGTCGAGATTCGTCAGGTTGATCGTCGGCGGGACGATCCCGTCGCGGATCGCCAGCACGCCCGCCATCAGGCCCATCGCGCCGGCTCCGCCGAGGAGATGGCCGGTCATCGACTTCACGGCGCTGACCTGCAGCGCCGCCTTGTTCGCGGAAAAAACCGCCGCGATCGCCGTCGCCTCCTCGCCGTCGCCGCCCGGAGTGGACGTCGCATGCGCGGAAACGTAGTCGATCTCCGACGGATCCAGCCCGGCCCTGGCCAGCGCGAGCCGCATCGCGCGCGCGGAACCCTCCGCGCCCGGCGCGAGCGAGGAAAGATGAAATGCATCCGCCGACGCTCCGTAACCGCGCAGCTCGGCGTGGATCCGCGCCCCGCGTTTCACAGCGTGACCGTGCTCCTCGAGCACGAAGACCACCGCGCCTTCGGAGAGGACGAAGCCGTCGCGATCGCGGTCGTAGGGACGCGACGCCTCCTTCGGCGCCTCGTTGCGCGTGGACAGCGCGCGCATCTGCGCAAATGCGCCGATCGCCAGCGGAGTCACGGTCGACTCCGCGCCGCCGGCGATCATCACGTCGGCATCCCCGCGCGCGATCGCCGCCGCGGCCTCGCCGATCGCATGACCGCTGGTCGCGCAGGCCGAGGCCACGCTCATGTTGGGCCCGCGAAAATCCAGCAGCAGGCTCACCTGTCCTGCCAGCAGGTTGGGCGCGATCTGGATGATGAAAAAGGGCGAGATACGCCGGTAGCCGCCGGCTTTCCAGGTGTCGTGCATCGCCTCCATTTCCGGCAAGCCGCCAAGCCCGACGCCGAGGTTGACCCCCATCCGCTCCGCATCGAGGTGCAGCCGGTGGGCGTCGATTCCCGAATCGGCATAAGCCTCGACGGAGGCGGCCGCGCCGAGGTGCGTGAAGCGGCCGAATTTTTTCACGTCCTTCGGGTTCAGCACCTGTGACAGCGGCTCGGCCTCTTTTCCGCGCGGATGCAACGGCGCGGCCAGCGCCCGCGTCGGATCGAAATCCCGGACCTCGCCGGCGATCCGCGCGGCGCAGCCGGTGGCGTCAAACCGGGTGATCGGCCCCAGCCCGCTGCGCCCGGCGATGAGCGCGGCCCAGGTGTCGGCCACGGAATTTCCGCAGGGCGTGACTGCGCCCATGCCGGTGATCACCACGCGGCGGGCGGACGAAGGGAGGGAGGTGTTCATGAAAGAGTGGAAAAGGTGCGCCGCAGCATCCGGCGGCTCGAGGCGAGCAGTGCGTCGCTCCGCGCCAGATCGTCGGTGGCCCGCGCGAAGATCAGCGCACCGACCAGCGAACTCATCAAATGTGTCACCCGATCCCGGTTTTCCTCCGGATCGCGCGCCAGGCGGAGCGTGTCGCAGAGGCGGTCAATGTGCCGGATGAAACCGCACGCATATCCGGCGCGCGCCGGCCCGGTCAGCCGTCCCATGTCCGCGCCCACCGCCACAATCAGGCAGCCCGAGCCGCGGTTGTCGCGATGCCGCGGGGAAAGATAACTGTCGATCAGCAGCCGCGCCCGTTTGGCCGCCGTCGGCTGCGCGGCGATGCGCCCGAGATTTACCACCGCCTCGTCGAATGCCTCGACGCACGCCTCCGCGACCAGCTCGGACTTGTCGCGAAAGTGCGCATAAAATCCGCCATGCGTCAGCCCCGCGCGCCGCATCACCTCGTCGACGCCGGTGCTTTCCACGCCGCGCTCCCGGAACGCCGCGCTCGCCACCGCGACAATGCGCCGCCTCGTCGTCTGCTTGTGATCTGCGGCGTAACGCATGGAAATCATTCAAATGACGCTCGTCATACTAATGAGCAAGCCGGATTTATCAAAAATGACAGGCCTGCTAAACGTTTCGTAACAAGGGCGATACATCCCATCGGCGCGATGCGACCCATCGCAAGCCGCTCGGAACCCGGCCCCGCACTCCGCCATTGCCCTCCGGTGGGCCGGACTCTTTGCTGACCGCCCTTTGAATACGCCGCAGCTTCACGCTTACTGGCGAATGGCGTACATTGAGGCGCCGCGCTATCCTTCGGAACTGAAACTGCCGTTCTCGGAGTTGCCGACAATCGGGGACGATCGGAAAGCCCTGATCGTTCACCGCTCGAAATACACATACCTCCTGTTGAATCGCTTTCCCTATAATCCAGGACACCTGCTGGCCGTTCCCTTTCGCGACGTGTCGAACCTGGAGGATCTCAAACCCGCCGAGCGCGCCGATCTCATGGAGGAAATCGTGGTCGCCCGGCAGATGCTGCACGCCGCCGTGAAGCCCAACGGCTTCAACGTCGGCTTCAATCTCGGCACCGCCGCCGGCGGCAGCATCTCCCACCTGCACGGCCACGTCGTGCCGCGCTGGAACGGGGACAATAATTTCATGCCCGTCCTCGGCCACACCCGCGTGCTTCCCCAATCGCTCGACGCCATGTGGGAGCGCCTCGCCGGCGACAAGAAAACGCTGCACCTCGCCAAACCGAAACTCCGCCGGCGCAGGACCTGACGGAGATCCGAAGGCGAACCCGAACTGCGATCTCCGAACTGCGAACTGCGATTCGTCATGCCGAGCAAAACGCTCCACTTCCCCAGCCCGCGGCACCTCCACTCCCTCTACGCCGGACGCGAGGAAAACCTCGCGCACGCCGAGCGCATGCTGGGCGTGAAACTCGTGACGCGCGACGAATGGCTGAAGATCGAGCCGCCGACCGGCACGAGCGCGGCCGACGCGGTGGAACCCATCCGCCGCACGGAAGACCTCTTCAATTTCCTCAACGAAGCGCGCGGACAGGGCATGACCATCCGGACTCCGGATTTCCACCGGATCACCGACGGCTTCGCGCGCGGGGAGGGCGACCAGATGCGCGCGCTCATCGACGAGCCGCTCGTCATCTCCACCAATCGCAAGAGCATCGTCCCGAAAACGCTTGGGCAGAAACTCTACCTCCAGTCGATGCTGGCCCACCCCATCGTGTTCGGCATCGGCCCCGCCGGCACCGGCAAGACCTACCTCGCCATGGCCGCCGCCGTGTCCGCCTTGCTGCGCAACC
This sequence comes from Verrucomicrobiota bacterium, assembly GCA_028293565.1. Lineage (GTDB taxonomy): Bacteria > Verrucomicrobiota > Verrucomicrobiia > Opitutales > Opitutaceae > Opi-474. The sequence continues at coordinate 5,621 of JAQGON010000211.1, forward strand.
AGGTCGAGCGGATCATCCTCACCCGCCCCGCCGTCGAGGCGGGCGAAACCCTCGGTTTCCTCCCGGGCGACCTGCGCGAAAAAATCCTGCCCTACCTTCGTCCGCTGTACGATGCCCTGGGCGACATGCTCGATCCCGAGGACACCAGCCGGCTCACCGAAAAAGGCGTCATCGAGATCGCCCCGCTCGCCTACATGCGCGGACGCACGCTGTCGCGGAGCTTCGTCGTCCTCGACGAGGCCCAGAATACCACCCCCGAGCAGATGATGATGTTCCTCACGCGCCTGGGCGAAGACTCGCGCATGGTGGTCACCGGCGACATCACCCAGATCGACCTGCCGCGTTCAAAGCAGAGCGGGCTTCTCGAGGTCCGCCACATTCTCGCCGACATCCCGGGCATCGATTTCCACACCTTCAGCGGCGCCGACGTGGTGCGGCATCCGCTCGTCGGCCGGATCATCGCCGCCTACGACGCCTACCGGAACCCGATGAACACCGAAAACGGCGCCGCGCCGAAACCGTAGCCTCTCCGCCGTCCGCCATCCGCAACTTCCGATGTCCGTTCGCAACCAGCTCAAGCTCATCGTCGGCGGCCTCAGCGCCCGCCGGGCGGGCCGGCCGGCGCGCGTGAACCAGGCCACCCGCGAGTTCTTCGATCGCAGCCGCGCCGTCGCGATGCTGATCTTTTTTGCGACGGTGACGTCGATCGTCGTCATCAGCTCCGCCGGCCTCACCACGCTGAACGTCCCGGTGCTCCCGAATCAGGTCGCGACGACGCGTGTCGTCGCGGGCGCGGCCTTCTCCTACGAGAGCGCCGAGAAGACGAACGCCCTGCGCGAGCAGTTCTCCAACCGGGTCCCTCCGATCTACCGCATCGATGGGGAGCCGTTCCGGAAATTCGAGGCCGCGGCGCGCGACCTTCTCGTCAATCTCGAGCTGTTCGAGCGCGCGCACCCGGACCGCACCCCGGTGATGGGCAGTCGCCGCGCGGACCTCACGCCCGTGGTCGAGGCCTTCAACGCCCGGGGGCCCTACAATGCCAGTGTCGACGACGTCGCGGCCGTGCTCTCGGCGGGCGATGCCAAGGTCCGCTCCGCCCTCTTCGAGAACGGGCTCGCCGCCCTGCGCGATCTCGCCGTCGAAGGCGTGCATGACGACAGCCTCGGCGGCGCCGGCCCCGGGAGCGTCACGGTTTTCCAGATCGCGCGGCCGAGCGGGAATATCGCGTCGCGCCCGGTCCAGTCGCTCGAGGAGGCCATGACCTTCCTCCGCGTCAACCTGGCTGTCGAAGGTCTTCCGCGCCCGAGCTCGCTCGCACTCTTCCGGCTCTTCCGTCTCGGGCTGGCGCCGAACGTGGTGTTCGACCCGGAGGCGACGCGGCGGCGCGAGGCCGAGACCGTCCGCCAGATGAAGCCCGTGATCGTGAACGTCGCGCGCGGCCAGACCATCGTCGAACCCGGCGAGCGCGTGACACCCGAGCAGCACGAGATGCTGATGGCGCACCGACGCTATGTGCGCGAGCACACCGACTCCGATTTCGCGGAAAACCTCACGCTGTTCGGCCGCATCCTCCTCGTCTTCGCGATGGTGATCGCCAGCGTGCTCTACATCCGGCTCGAGGATCGCGAGACCCTGCAGAGCAACGGGCGCCTGGGCCTCCTCGCGCTGGTCGTGATCGCGAATCTCGCGCTGGTCCGCCTGGTTTATTCGATCGGCGGCCTGGATTTCTTCATCCACGACGGATCGTGGGCGTCGACGCTGCCCTACGTCGCGCCGACGGCCCTCGCGCCGCTGATCGTCGCGATCCTGATCGACGCGGGCTCGGCGATTTTCATGGCGCTCCTGATCTCGATCTTCACCGGGATCATCTATGGCAACCGCCTCGACCTGATCGTGCTGACGTTCCTCGCGTCGATGGTGGCGATCTTCGGCTGCCGCGAGGTCCACCGTCGCAGCCGGGTCGTCCGCGCCGCGGCGGCCGGCGGCCTGACCCTCGCCATTTTTGCCCTGCCCCTCGGGTTCGCCGACCAGGTGCCGCTCGCGACCCTGCTCCGGCAGATGACCGCCGGGCTCGCGAACGGCATCCTCACCGGCATGGCGGTGGTGGGCGTGCTGCCCGTCCTCGAATCGCTCTTCAAGCGGACCACCGACATCACGCTCCTCGAACTCACGGACTACAATCATCCGCTGCTCCGGCTGATGCAGCTCGAGGCGCCCGGGACGTACCACCATTCGCTCGTCGTGGCGCAGCTCGCGGAGAACGCCGCGAACGCGATCGGGGCCAATCCGTTGCTCGCCCGGGTCTGCGCGCTGTTCCACGACATCGGCAAGACCGCGAATCCCGCGTATTTCACCGAAAACCAGCGCGAACGGATGAGCCCGCACGACATGCTCCCGCCGGCCGAATCGGCGCGTATCATCAAGCAGCATGTCACCGACGGCGTGGAGCTGGCGCGGCGCCACCATCTTCCGGGCGCGGTGATCGACGTGATCCAGCAGCACCACGGCACGACGCTCGTGCGGTACTTTTACGCGCGGGCCCTCGCCGCGTCGCGCGCACCTTTTCCCCCGCGTGATGCCCACGAGACCCAGCACCCGCTCGGCAAGATCGTGACTCCGTCGGTGCCCGACCAGGGCTACCGTTACGACGGCCCGCGGCCGCAGTTCAAGGAAAGCGCCGTCATCTCGCTCGCCGACGGCACCGAGGCCGCGACCCGGTCCCTCCGCGCCCTCTCGCCGGAACAGCTCGGGCCGCTGATCGAGCGCATCTTCAACGAGCGGATCGCGGAGGGCCAGCTGGACGAATCGCCGCTGACCCTCGAGGAACTAGCCAAGATCAGGAACAGCTTCCAGTTCACCCTGCTGAACATGCTGCACGCCCGCCTCGGCGATGCCGCCGCCGACCAGTCCCCGACCAGCGAGGCCAAGGCCTAGGCGGCACGGGCATCCTGCCCGTGGATCCGGCTTCGATCTTCTCCCCGACTTCCGCCTCCCTTGGAAAAATCGATCCCGCACTCCTCCCGCGACCCCGCCGCGGCGCGCACGATCGAAGTCGCCAACCATCACCCCGGCCTGCGCCTCAACCGCCGCGCGCTCCTCGCGGTGATCCGCCGGCTCGACGCGGAATTCCGCGTCGCGCCCGCCGATCGTCGTTTTCTCCTGCGCGAGCCCGTTTCAGCCGATACCTCGCCCGTCCCGCCCGGCGAACTTTCGCTCGTGTTCCTGACCGATCCCGAGCTCGCGAAGCTGCACGGCCAATTCATGCACGACCCGGCGGTCACGGACGTGATTACGTTCGAAGGCGATGCGGCGCATGGCACCGCCGGCGAGATCTGCGTTTCCGTGGACACGGCCGCCGCCTATGCGCGCGAGCATGACGGGGATTTTTCCTCCGAACTCGTTCTCTATGTCATCCACGGCTGGCTCCATCTCGCCGGATACGATGACCTGAAGCCCGCGCGCAAGCGCGTGATGCGCCGCGCCGAAGCACGGGCCCTGAAGCTGCTGGAGCCGCATCGACGCGGGACCGGATCCGCGTTTGTGATGGCGAGACGAGCAATCAAGACGTGAAACGCCGCGGCGGTGGCGGGCTCTGGCAAGGTGGGAGCGCGTTGCCGCAGACCCTGAGCTTGGCGAACGGACCTCACCGCGCTGGAGCCGCGAGCGACCTTGCACGGTCGACGGAGCCGCCAACGCGTTGAGGGCAATGCGTTCCACCTCTCCGGCACCTCTTGGTAGCAGCGGACGTCAGGAGGCTGACGCCCGCGTTCGGGCGAATACGCGCAAACAGTCCAACCGCCTGACGGCGGCTGCTACCGGAGGTGGAGCGCATTGCCCTCAATGCGCTGGAGGTGCGAGCAGGACCCAAAGGACTGACGGAGCGTCCAACGCGTTGAGGGCAACGCGTTCCACCCGCTGTCCGGCGCCAGCGTTTCCAACTTCCGGAGGGTGGAGCGCATCACTTCGCGGAGGACGACAAACCGTTTTGACGGCACGCCTTGAATCAACCATGAGTGAGCCGTCCCCTAAGCCCCGCCGGTTTCTCTCCCGATGAAAACATCCCCCTCCGCCTTGCTGGTGCTCGCTGCTGCACTGTGCCTCGACCACGCCTTGTCATCAGCCGCCGACCATCCGCTTCCGGAAGGTTCAAACCGACCGCAGGACATCATCATCGATTTTCCCCAGCCTTTTCCCGTCGGCGAAAAACAGATCAGCACCAGCGTGGTCCTCCGGACGGTCGAGTTCAAATATGCGCCGGCCCCCGCGCCAGCGGTCGTGAATCTCGCGCCGGGCTCCGGCTTGAAACTTTCGCTTCCGTTCGACGATTCCGTCGTTCAGTCCGTCCGATGGATCAAGGACGGGAAGGTGCTGCCGGCAGCGGGGAAAACCTACGAGGTCGCGTCGATGACCCCGGAGCAATCCGGCAATTATTCCGCCAATCTCACGAAGACGGATTTCACGGGTGTCGCGTTCGAACAGGTGATGGTCCGGGTGGAAACGCCCGCGCGCCAGCGGCTGCTCAACCTCTCGATGCGCGCGACGATCGGACCGGCGAACCGGTTCGTCATCGGCGGCTTTGTCGTTTCGCCTTCCGCGGGGAAACTCGTTGAAAACAAGCTCATCCTCATTCGCGCGATCGGCCCGAGCCTGGCCGCGTACGGCGTCGGCGACCCGCTGGCCGACCCGGAAGTGCATCTTTTCCGTCAGGATGGCTCGGAAGTTTCGCCGCCAATCGTCATCGCGATTTATCCCGGGCCCTTCGACGGGATCCCGGCCAAGGTCGGCGCGTTTCCGATTCCCGCCGGCACCAAGGATGTCAGCACCGTGTTTTTTGTTTCCGCCGGAGTGTACAGCGCGCGGGTCTTGAGCGCGGGCGGCGGCAGCGGAACGGTGCTCCTGGAAATTTACGAAGTGCCGGAGTAGGTCGTCGCGAGAAGGTCCGCTGCAGAAGCGGGCTCCGGACCGAATTGCGCCAGCGGGTGGAGCGCATTGTCACAGACCCTGAGCTTGTCGAACGGGCCCTCAATGCGCTGGACGGTCGAGCCGAGTTCCAGGGATTTACGGAGCGTCCAACGCGTTAGCGCCGCTGCGTTCCGCAAAAACCCTTTGCGTCCCGTCGCGTTTGCGCGAGCGTAGGCGCGCACCATGCCTGCCCGCCCTTCCCGTTCCATCGCCACGCTCCGCACCGCTTTTTTCTCGGGACTGCTGCTGCTCGCACCGCTCGTCGTCACCGTCTGGGCGTTCACCAAGATCATTGACCTCGTCGGCGGCACGTTTCGTCCGCTCTTCTTCTTTTACATGCCCGAATGGCTGCTCAGCAGCCCGCGGCTCGCCATCGTCTGGGACATCCTCGCGACCATCATCGTCGTCCTGCTGGTGACCCTGCTCGGTTTTCTCTCCCGCTACGTGTTCGGAAAATATTTCCTCGAGGTCGGCGAACGCGTCATCCAGGGCATCCCCGGGGTGAGTGCGGTCTACAACACGGTCAAGCAGATCGTCGACACCTTCGGCACCCAGAACCGGAATCTCTTCAGCAAGGTCGTGCTCGTCCAGTATCCGCGCCGCGAGGTCTGGACGCTCGGCTTTTTGACGAGCAAGGCGCAGGCCGAGGCGCAGACGCGCACGGGCCAGGAGGTCTGGACGGTTTTCGTGCCGACTTCGCCCAACCCCACCAGCGGTTTCCTGCTGATGCTGCCGCGAGCGGAAGTCACCGAGCTGGAAATGACGGTCGGCGACGGCATGAAGATGGTGATTTCCGGCGGCGCGGTGGTGCCGCCCTGGAACAAACCGGACCCCGCGCGGAAAATCGCCGCGACCGAAACCTGAGCGTGTGCCGGGCCTTCCCCTCCAGACCGATGGATTCGTGCTGCTGAAGGGCGCGCCGACCGACGCGTTCCAGGGCTTCACGGTTTTTTCCCCCGAGCACGGGGCACTGCTCGTGCAGCAGCGGTTGTCGCGCAAGGCGACGTCGTCCGTCGCCCTCGATCTCTTCGACGAGGTTTCGCTGCGGCTCGAGAGCCCCAACCAGGGCCAGACGTGGTTTGTGCAGGAAGCCCGCCTGCTGGCCCGCCATCCCGACCTCGGGCGAAGCTACGAGACGCTCCGCCACGCCTCCGCCGTCGCGGCGCTCGTCGCGCGCAACACCGTCCACGAAGACAGCCGCGCGCAGGTGGCCGCGCTGCTCCGCCAGGCGTTCGCCTCCTTCGCCGCCGGCGCGCGGCCCGACCTCGTGTGGTTCAAGACCCTTTACGTCTTCGCCCGCGACGAAGGCTACCCGGTCAAGCAGGAATGGCTGCCCTCGCTGCCCCCGCCAATGCGCGCGCAGGCGAAACACTTTCTCGCGACCCCTCTGGCCTCTCTGGAAATGCCCGCGACCCAGCCCCAGATCGCCGTCCTCGCCCAGCGCCTCGCCGATTACCTCCGGGGTCACTCGGACATTCTGGTGGAGTAGATTTGAACAGAAGAGAACCAAGGAAACGAAGCGCCGTCCGTGCGCGGAGTCTGCGTTGCGAGCGGGAAATAAATCGGAGAGGGGTTCGGAAACCAAACCGATCACGGGATGCCGCTTGCAACCCGGGGCCCTTCAACGGACGGCGCTTCGTTCCTCGGTTCTCTTCTGTTCAAAAAAGGGTTCGGCGCCCGCGAAGCACGGCTTGAAGTTGCTTTGAGGCTTGGATGCTGGAGCTTGGAGCTTTCCCGCTCATGGATTTCAACCTCGACCGACGCACCGCCAGCCTGAGCGTGGGGGAATTCTCGGCGTTCACCACCGGGCCGCACGACGCCGGCGAGGGCGCGGCGGGACTCTGGCGCGCGCAGCTCGGCACCCACTGGCACAACGAGCTGCGCCTGCGCGCGACCGACGAGTCGCCCGGGGCGGAATTCGAAATCCCGGTGACGGGACAGATTTTCCACGCCGGCTGGACACTCACGCTCGCCGGCCGGATCGACCAGCGGGTGAAGCGCGGCGACGTCCAGGTCCTCCGCGAAATCAAGACCGTCACGCGGCCGCTGCCCGAGGATGAATCCGTCCTGCGCGCCGATTATCCGTCCTACTTCGTCCAGCTCGCCACCTATGTCTCGCTGCTGCGCCCGGCGGACGGGACTCCGGCCGCGCCGGGGGGCGAGCTCGTGTTCGTCGAAACCGGCAGCGGACTGGCCCAGACCGTTTTGCTGCTCCCGACCGACGACCGCCTGCTCCGCGCGCAGCTCGAGCGCATCGTCGAGTTTCTCAACCTCCGCCTGCGCGCGCGGGCGCGCCTGCGGGCCCTGCGGTTCCGGCCGGCCTTCACCGATCCGCGCCCCGGACAGGAAACGACGCAGGCCGAGCTGACCGCCGTGTTCGAGCGGCAACCACTCGTGCTCTTCGAGGCCCCGACGGGTTTCGGCAAGACCGGCGTGCTGCTGGAGTTCGCCCTCGGACAGCTGAAATCCGGCCACTTCGATCGCGCACTCTACCTCACGAGCAAGTCCACCGGACAGCTCCAGGTCGTCCGCACCCTCGCCGGCATGACGGGGGCGCCGTCTGGCGCCGGAGAAAAATTCCAGAATGAGGACGGAAGAATGGCCGATCCGACTGCTTCGATCCTGAGTCCGGAATCCCTCGCCGCGACCACGGCGGTCGCGGTCTGGCATGTCCGGAACAAGGCCGAGCACTGCGTCAATTCCACGTTCCACTGCGTCCGTGAATCCTGCGGCTATCTCGACCAGCTGGAAAAACGCTGGCCCGGCAGCGGGCTCTCGCGGTTCTATCTCTTCGAGCACCACGCGCGCGACCTCGAAACCCTCCGCTCCGCCGGGCGCGACGCGCGCATCTGCCCCTACGAGATCACGCGGGCCTCGCTCGCCTTCAACGATGTCTGGATCGGCGACTACAATTACGTGTTCGCTCCGCGCAACCGCTCGCTGTTCTACCAGCAGCCCGGCTTCGACCCGGCGCGGACGCTCCTCCTGCTCGACGAGGCGCACAACCTGCCGTCGCGGGTGGCGGACGCGCACTCGCACCTGGTGCGCAGCGACGATGCCCGCGCGGTCCTGGCCGAGCTCGACCACCTCCGCGTGCCCGCGTCCCTGCTTCGCGCATGGGAAAGCTGGGCACAGCTTCTCGCCGCGCTCCAGCCGGTCGACGCCCTCGACCCGGCCCTCGAGGCGGATGTCGAGGAGACGGTGGGACGGATTTCCGATCTGCTCCTCGATGCGCCGGTCGACTACGCCGCGCTGGGGCCGCAACTCAGCGAGGTGCTGTGGCAGACACCGCAACTGAGGGAATGGCTGGCCGACGCCCGCCTGAGGAAGCTTTTGTGGTGTCCCCGCGCGGGCGAACTCTCCCTGACGTGCCTCGACGCCGCCGAGGTGATCGGCGCGACCCTCCGCGACTACGGCGGCGTGGTGCTCGCCAGCGCGACGCTTTTGCCGGCGGAGAATTTCGCGGAAGCGTGCGGCATTGCCGAGGGCGCATCGCCGACGGCGGACCAGGGCGGCGAAAGCGGGGAGTTCGCGGCGGTGGGAAATTCCGCACCCCGCAGTCCGCCCGCCGTCCTGCTCGCGCACACGCCGTGGCGCGACGGAGCCTACGACGTCGCCGTCGATGCGCGCGTCGACACCACCTTCCACCATCGCTCGCGGTACTACGCGATGACGGCGGAAACGGTCGCGGCCCTCCACGCTTCCGCGCGAAACGCGGTCGCGGTGTTTTTCCCGAGCTACGCCTATGCCGAGGCGGTCGCGCGCGCGCTCGAGCAGGGCGGACCGGGGATGAAGCTGCCCCACGGTCCGCTGCGCGTCGCGCTGCAGCCGCGGCAGCGCGACCTCGCGGCGCAGACGGCGTGGGTGGAGGAATCGCTCGCGTTCACCGACGCGCTTTTTCTCGTGCTCGGTTCGAGTTTCGCCGAGGGAATCGATGCGCTGGGCGGGCGTGTCACGCACGCGATGGTCGTCGGACCGGCGCTGCCGGAAGTGAATGCCGTCCAACGGGCGCGCCTCGCGGAATTTTCGGGACGCGGACGCGAGGCGGCGTTCCGTCGCGTCTACCAGATTCCCGGCATGACGAAGGTGAACCAGGCGCTCGGCCGGCTCGTGCGCGCTCCTGGGCAGCGCGCCCGTGTGATCCTCCATTGCCGCCGTTTCGCCGAACCCGCCTACGCGAGCCTTCTCGCGCGCGATTACCAGTTCGGCACCAACCTCCTCGCCGACGCCGACCTCGCCGCGTGGCTGGCGCTGTAGAGTGTAGCACGGGTCTCCGACCCGTGTGGGCGGACTCTGCCAACGGAGCACGTCGAGCACACCCGTTGAGCTCGAGCCCACCTTCACGGGTCGGAGACCCGTGCTACACGTGGCTACCGTTTTATTTAAAACACCTAGTTTATCAGCTCCTCGACCCTCGCCTTGGACGCGCGGACGTCGTCGACCGGGATCCGGGGGCTCAGCTCGATCACCAGGAGGTGTTCCGGCCGCCAGAATTCGCTGACCATCCTGAAATCGATCTTGCCCTTGCCGATGCCCTGATGGTCGCGGCCTTCCGCGTCGACGTCGTGGAGGTGAAACCCGATCAGCCGCGAAGCCATTTTTTCCAGGTGCGCCCGATGGTCGAGGATCCCCATCGACTGCTTGATGTCCGCGTGCCCCGTGTCGTGCCAGTAGCCGGCCGGAGCGTCGGCGGGCAGGCTGGCCAGAAACGCCGGATAATCCTCATCGAGCGGAAGCTCGTCGAACGCCTCGCGGTTTTCGAAGCCGAGCCTCACGCCTTTTTCCGCCGCGCGGCCGAGCACCTGCCGCACGTTTCCCGTCGTGCGTTCCCAATAGGGCCCCATTTTTTTCCGCAGCCGGGCCAGCGAGCTGGCGAGCAGCGCCCGGTAGGTCTTGTCGCCGGCCAGGTCCGCGGAAGGATGCCGCGCGAGATAGGCCTCGAGCTTCTCCTTCGGATTGAACCAGAAGAATCCGACGCTTCCCAGGTGGCAGACCAGCACGCGGGCCTTCACCTGGGCCGCAAAGTCGATCGAGCGCCCGGTGTGCCGCAGCCACTGGTCGCGCTCCTGCGAGTTCTCGGCCGACGGCTCGAACAGGTTTGGCGCCGCATGCAGCACGCCGGTGGGCAGCGGGCAGAAATTATGCGTCGAGCCGATCCGGACCACGCCGTCCTCGACCGCCTTGAGGATTCCCGGCACGAGCGTGATGCGAATGCCATGGCTCAGCTCGATGAATTCGAAGCCGAGCCCCGCCATCTCCTCCGCCATCGCATAACCGTCCGTATGCCGCGAGGAACACCAGCTGGTGGAAAGGCACAGGGTCGGTTTCGCGCGGGGCACGGCTTCTCACGAAGCCAGCGCCACCCGCGATTGCACCAAAAAAATTCGGCGGCGCCGCATTCGACCACGGAAGCGCGGAGAAGCGAAAGACCGGAACCGGATTCGGCCTTCCGCGCGCCCTCACCTCTTCAGCTCCGCATACCCGTCCCGCACGTCCTTCAGGCTGCGCTTCACGCTGCAGGGATAGGCGATGTACGCGTCCGACATCTGCGGCCAGCTGTCCGCGAGGTTCCACAGGAAAATTCCCCAGCAGTTCGGCTGGTTGCCGTAAAATTCGATCCAGAACTTCGACGCCTCGCCCTGCAGCCGCTGCGATTTCTCGATCAGCTCCGCGAGGCTCTTCGGCTCGGGCCAGCCGCGCTCGCGGATGCTCTCGAAATTCAGCCGGTAGCGCGCGACGCGATCGAGCCGGATGCAGTCCGACCCATGGGTCAGGTGCTCCGCGTGGTACACCGGCCAGAGATTCTCCGGGCTCACGTAGGCGCGCACCACCTCCTCCGCGGGCAGGCTGAGATGCCCGATTTCGGTCACCATCCGCGGCCGCTGCTTCACGTAAAAATCCGACCGGTACGACAGGCCGTGGCCCCAGATGTGGCAGTCGCCTTCCATCGGGGCGTTCTGGTCATAGGTGAACGGCGAATAGGGCGACGTCGGCACGTACGGCGTCGCCGGCGCATGCGCGTGCACCGCGTCGCGGAGCACTTCCTTGCTGAGGCGATTGTGCCGGTAAGCCGGGTAATTGAAGCTATTGTCGGCCAGCACGTCGTTCTCGTTGTCGCCGAACCACGCGATCATGCAGGCAAAATGACGGAGCCGCTTCACCTGGAACTCCGCCTCCTTGCGCGCCTCGTCGAGAAACGCGAGGTCCTGCGGATAACAGCCGCACGCAAACATGAAATCGTGGGTGATCAGGATGCCGAGCTCGTCGCACTTCGCATAAAACGAATCCAGCTCGTAGACCCCCCCGCCCCAGACGCGCATGGCATTGATGTGGGTTTCCTTCGCGATCTTCAGCAGCTGGTCGTAGCGCGCGTCGTCCACCCGCGCGAAAATTGCGTCGGCCGGCGTCCAGTTCATGCCCTTGAGAAAGATCTTCCTCCCGTTGACCGCGAAAACGAACGAGATGCCGCCATCGTCGTCCGGCTCCTGGACCAGCTGCACCGTGCGAATCCCGAATCGTCCACGGCGCTCATCGAGCTGCCGTCCGCCGCGGCGCAGCGTCGCGCTCCAGTCGTGGAGCGGCTGCGCGCCGTGGTTGTGCGGCCACCACATCCGGGCCTGCGGGACGGTGAACCGCTCGACGTGGCGTCCGCCGCCCGCGTCGCAGGGAATGGTAATCGTCCGGGTCTGGCCCGCGACCGTCAGCTCGACCTCCGCCGCGCCGGGCTTGCCGTGGTTCAGCGTCAGCTCGACCAGCGCCTCGAGCTCCGCCGTCCCGTCCTTCAGCGCGACGGTGTTCACAAAGACGTCCGCGATCTCCACCTCGTCGACGAGCAGGAACAAGACGGGTTTCCAGATTCCGATCGTGACCATGCGCGGCGAGATGTTCCAGCCGTAGCACGACTGCGACTTCCGCACCTGCAGGCGGGTGATCTGGCCGTATCCGCGAACGTCCGGCTGGCGCGCCGGGCGGTCGGGCGGGAAGAGCGGCGCACCCAGGCAGACCTCGAGGCGGTTCGCGCCGGGCGCCACGTGGTCCGTGACGTCGATGCGCAGCGGCGTGAACATGTTCGCATGCCGGCCCACCTCCTTGCCGTTGAGGTGGACCGTCGCAAAGACATCGAGGCCCTCGAACAGCAGGTGGACGCGCTGGCCCGCCGCCGGAACCGGCGGCGTGATCTCGGCGCGGTACCACCAGTCCATTTCCTCCATCCAGCGGAGCTGGTCGTGATTGAGCCCGAAGAACGGCTCCGGGATCAGTCCCGCGCGCCGGTAATCGAGGTGCACGTCGCCCGGCACCTCCGCGGGAACCCACCGTTCCTCGAGCGGCATCGCCGAGCACGCCGGCGTCGGACCCAGATTGGGCTCCGCGTGCATGAGTTTCCAGGTGGCAGCGAGGGGAACGGATTTTTTCATCGGAGAAATGCCGGAAAGGTGACCGCCGGTGTCGCCGTCAGTTGCCGAGCATGCGCACGCGGCGGTCCTTGCGCGGGAACTGGAGCGAGACGGCCGTGCCGCGGCCTTCCTTGCTCTCGATGCCGATCTGCCCGCCGTGCGCGCGCATGATCCGCTGCACGATCATCAGCCCGAGGCCGTGTCCGCCGGTCTTCGTCGTGTGGTAGGGCTGGAAGAGCCGCGGGAGATCCTCGGGCTTGATCCCCGCGCCGCTGTCGCCGAAAACCAGATACACGTTGCCGTCGTCGGCGCGCGACCGGATCTTGAGCGCGCCGCCGGGCTGCATCGCCTCGATCGCGTTCTTCGTGATGTTGAAGAACACCTGTTTCAGCTGGTTCCGGTCCGCCATCACGGTCGGCAGCTCGGCTGGCGTCTCGGCCTCGACCTTGATCCCGCGGTCGGCGAACTCGTTCTGCTGGAACCGCAGGACCTCGGCCAGGACCTCGGCGAGATTCGTCTCCGCGAGGTCCGGCGGCCGCGGACGGATCGCCTCGAGAAAATTGCTGATGATGCCGTCGAGGCGCTGGACCTCCTGCTCGCAGATCTCGATCGATTCCGCGAGCGATCCGGAATCCCTGCCCTCCGCGAGCTTCAGCTTGCGCAGCTTCCGCTCGATCAGCTGCAGGTGGATCGTGAGCGAGTTGAGCGGGTTGCCGAGCTCGTGCGCTACGCCCGCGGCGAGCAGGATGATCGACGAGGTCCGCTCGCTCTCGATCCGCTCCTCCGTGCTCTGCTTCTCCCGCGTGATGTCGGAAAGGATCACGGCAAAACGGTGCGCCGAGACTTTTCCCTCGCCGCGAAACGGCACCATATACAGCCGCAGGCTCCGCGGCTCGGGATAGGTCAGCTCGAACTCGCGGGTGACCACCGACGAGGCCGTGCCGCTCGGGTCGAACGACTCGAGCGACGTCCGCAGGCCCGGCACGAGCCTCCACAGCGTCTCGCCCGTGAGGCTGTCCGCGCCGAGCCCGACCAGGCGCTGGGCCGCGGCGTTCGCATATTCGATCCGGCCGTCGGCTCCGATCACGAGCACGCCTTCCTGCAGCATGTTGAAGATGTCCTCGAACAGCCCCCGCTCGCGCGCGAGGCGCTGCACGAGGTTCGAGAGATTGACCGAGTCGAGCGTGTCGAGCCTTCCCAGCACCCGGTCAAGCGAGGAGGTTTTTCTTCCGGCCATCGTCGGGTTTCTGAATCAGCAATCGGGACCGGTCAACGCTGCCAGGAAAAGACCGACGGCACCGTCAGCCGGTCGCCCGGGCCCACGCTCGAGATCCACAGGTCGCGCCCCGTCAGCTCCGCCGCATTCGCGGGAGCTTCGGCCAGCTCGAGGTGATCCTGGTCGGCCGAGCCGACGCGCCCCAGCGCGCGATAATCCGCGTCCAGCACGGACGCCCCCCGATAGCTCGGCGCGAAGGGCAGTCGCGTCCTCGTGTCCACCCGCCGGCCTGAAATTCCGGAAACCCGCAGGACGCCCTCGAGCAGATCGTCGCGCAGCTCGAGCACGAGGTCTTCGCCTTCCCGGTGCGCGGCCTTGATTTGGTGGGCCGTCTGGGCGAGGGAATTTCCAAAACTCACCACCCGCCCCGCCAGGCCGTCGGCGCTCCCGGGCGAGCGGACCTTGACGACGGCATGCGCCGGATCGACGGCCGAAACGGACCCGGCAATCGTCGACGAGGTGAAAAATGCGCGCGTGCCGGCCACGAGCGAGCGCCCGCCGGCGAAAAAGACCCCCGCCAGCTGGCCGTCAGCCGCGATCCGCACCACGGCGAGCCGGGCGTCGGTGAGAATTTTCCCGCTGTCGACGCTCACGGATTTCGACCCGCCCGCCGGATCGTGGATCACCACGTCGCGGCCGCCGTCGGGAAGCTCGACCAGCAGCGCCGTGCCTCCGCCCGCGCACTCCAGCCGGCTCACCTTGCGGATCAGCTTGGCGCCGGTGCGATGCGGCTCGAGCACGCTGACGAAAGCGCTGTCCAGCGGCGCGCCCTCGCGGCCCGTGCTGCGCGCAATGAGGTACTTGACGAGTTCCGGACGGTTCACCGGCGAAACGCGCGCGTCCGCCGCCATCAGCGTCTGCCCAGGCGCCGCCAGCGTCCGGATCCGCAGCTCCGCCGCCGGATCCTTCGCGTGGACATAATCGATCACCGCGTCCTCGCTCAGCCGCCGCTGGACGCCGACGAGGTGCTGGAAACCCGAGCCGCGGTACTCGTAGTAGCCGGTCTTCGCGCCCTCCGCCGCCATCTTCGGGTTGTCGTAGATTTCCCCGACCGCGACGTTTTCCCCGGCGAGCGTCCCCTTGGCCGGCGCCGACCAGTCCGCGCCGACCAGCGTGGCCGGCCCCGGCGGGCCATGCAGGGAGTAATCGTGCTGCCGCCCGCCCGCGACGTGGAAGAAATCGACGTAGTAAGGGCCGGCCGCGCCCTCGATCATCACGAGGCCGCGGCGATAATCCGTGCATTGGGGATAGGTGCCGTTCGCGCTGACCTCCACTCCCCGCGCCCAGCCGCCGTCGGCGAACAGTTCGACGACGCCCGGGACGTTTCCCGGCTGCGCCGCCGCATCGACGGTGACGGTGTTGTGCGCGATGGTGTTGACCGACCAGGTCCACACGCCCGCAACGAAGACATTCATCGCGTCGGGATAGCCGAGGTCCGGCGTCATCGGCTGCCCGTTCGCGTAGAGGTCGAAATGCAGACGGTCGAAATGCGCGTGGTTCACGTGCTGGCCGAAATAAAGCGACATCCCGGCCTCGTCGGCCGCGTCGTTCAGCAGCGCGAGGCCAAAGCCCGAGAGCAGCCGCGAAGGCTGCGGCGCGACCCGGCGTCCGCCCGCCTGCGCGCCGGCGGCGTCGACCGCCGGATGGAGCAGCGAGGCGAAATCCTTGAAGCCTTTTTCCCCGTCGGCGCCGAACCCCGCGAGGAACGCCGCATAGCGCGCGTCGCCATAGGTGCGGAACGCGTGCTGGTAAACCGACGCCTCCTCCCCGACCACGCCGCCATAGACGCTGGTCGTGTCCCCGATCGCCGGCGTGTGGCGGCCGATCGCGACCGCGGAAAGCGGGGCGTCGTAAAGCCGCCGGAGCCGCGGCAGGGTCGAGACGTCGACGCCGAGCTTCGGCAGGAGCCGGACGACCGCCGTCAGGTTCTGGACCCAAAGCAGGTTGTAGCCCGGCGACTCGTACGGCTCGCCGTCGCGCCAGACGAGCGTGTACAGCGCCGGCCGGAGCCCGAGATAGGAGGAGCCTTCCGGCCGGTCGAGGACGTCGGCGAGGTAGCGCCGGTTGTCGCCGTGCTGGCGGACGATCGCCGCCGTCAGCAGCGCGCGCTGGTGCATCCCGTAATTACCCCGCGCGCGGACTTCGTAGACCGCATCGATGCCGTCCTCGATCACGTTCGCCTCGATGAAGCCGCGAATCTGCTCTCCGGTCTGGCCCGTCTCCTTCTGGAGCGCGAGGTCGCCGTCGAGCGAGGGCCAGATTGCGTCGTAGGTCTCGGCGAACTGCGCGACAAAATAGGTTTCCCAGATGGCATTGATGATCTTCCCCGAATAGCGCGACCCGTCCATCTCGGCCATGAGCTGGCCGTAGCGCGACTGGCTCTCGTGGTCCATGTTGGGGTAAACCTCTGCCGTGCGATGGAGCAGCACCGCGGCCTTGTGCGCGTAGCGCGCGTCGCCCGTCAGCAGGTAGGCGCGGCCGAGGGCCGCCAGCCCGCCCTGGATGTTCCAGTGCGGCGAGGTCTCGTGCTGGGTCCACACCCAGTGGTTCCAGTGCGCGACAAACCAGTACCGCTGTCCGTTCGGCGCCACCCAGCCGCGGCCGTCATCCACATAGGGTCCGTTGAAATCGCTCCGGTCCTTGAACCCGCTGCGATAAAACCGCCCGTAATCGTTGCTCGGATAAATCTCGCCGCCGATCGGGCACTTCACCTTGTAGGGCAGCTTCGGGTCGACGATCCACGGGTAGAATTTCCCGGTGACCTCGTAGATTTTCTTGCCGTGGATCGGGCACCCTTCGGGACAGACCTCGAACGACCGCGGGACCTCGGCCGTCGAGATCAGGTCGTGGAGCGCCTGATCCGTCCACTCGACCCAGTAGTTCGCGTCCTCGAAAATCGTGTCGGCTACTTTCTTCGCCGCCGGATAGTTCGCGACGTTCTCGCGGGCCTGCCGGATCTCGGCGTCGGTGAAAAGCGTCCGCGCATCCTTGAGCGGGAACTGCGGGGTGCGCACGCGCGGCGGGAGGATCACGCCGACCTTGAGGGCCGGGTGCGCCTTGCCGGGCGCGGCCCAGTCGTCGTTCGGCTGCGGGCCCGACAGGGAGGAGGCGGATCCGGTGGCGGCCACCATGATGCCCACGAGGACAAGGGAGGATTTCATGACGGGGCCGAGTTCTTGGGCCGCGGCCGGAAGGCGTCAATGGGCGTTGCACGCCCCCGCGCGCCGCTCAGAGAAATTCCATCTGCGCCGGGTCGGTGTGCTCGGCGAACAGCTTCCGCAGGAACAGGTCGCGATGCTGGACGCAGCGGCCGAGCCGGAGGACGGCGTCGCGATGCTCCTCGGTGCCGTAACCCTTGTGCTGGGAAAAACCGTAGCCGGGATGCTGCGCGTCGAGGGCCTCCATCAGCCGGTCCCGCATCACCTTGGCCACGATGCTCGCCATCGCGATGCCGAGGGAGCGGGCGTCGCCGTTGACGATCCCGTCGTGCGGGTAGGGAAAATTCCGGAGCGCGAGCCCGTCGATCAGCACGCGCGCGGACACGGTCGGGCGGAAGGAGGCGATCTCGGCCTCCGACGCAAAGAGGTCCGGCTCGATCTTTTTCAGGAAAGCTTCCGGCGGATAAATGCCGGCGATCGCGCGGCGCATCGCGAGTTTCGTCGCGCCGAGGATATTGTGCTGCTCGATCTCCACGACGTCCGCCACGCCGAAATGCGCGTGGATCTGTCCCTTCGCCGCCAGGACTTCGAATTCCTCCCACAATTCGTCGCGGTCCGCGGCGGTCAGCAGCTTGGAATCGTTGACCCGTCCCGACTTGGTGACCGCCCAGCGTCCGTCGAGGAACTCGCGGGTCACCAGCACCGCCCCGGCCACCACCGGGCCGGCCAGCGCGCCGCGCCCGGCCTCGTCGACGCCGATCAACGCCGCGACGCCCTCGAGCTGCCTGAGGTCAAATCCGCGAAGCTGGCGACGCTTGGCCATGAATCATCGCGCCAGCAGGAGACGGAACGCGTCCATCACACGCCGCGAATCTCTTTCGTTCAATTCGCCGGCGGAACTCTGGGGACAAACCATGATCGTGGGGACCCTATCCAAATCGGCGGCCTGAACGGCGACGAGGTTTGGAGGCGCTGAACCGCGTCTCGAGGAATAAAGTTTCAACCTCACAGGTCGCCATGAATCGGCAGTGAATCATTTAGGGCGAGCGTCCGTGCACACACCTCGGGGGTATATTCTTCCCGCAAGCGGGCAAGCCACGCCGCCCGGGTTTCTTTCGCTCCCCTTCTCTTCGCGGCAACTTTCACGGCTGGCTTGCTGCCGAATTTGGCAGCAGGTCGTTTCTTTTTTAACGCCACGCGCATGGGTGAAAATTAAATTGCCGCCGCCATGGGTCAAGCGCTGCGTCGGGCCTCCGCTTCCCGTCGCCAGGAACCGGGCGTCTCACCATTCCATCTTCGGCGGCGGCGGCTTGAGCGGGAGTTCGTCGAGCTTGCCGGCGGCCGCCACCACCTCGTAGGCGGTGCGGAAATGGAGTTTCGCGAAATTGCCGAGCGCGCGGACGCCGAACCGGTTGATGATCTCGTGCGCCTGGTCCTTCACCAGCGAACCCGCGCCCTTCTGGAGCTGGCCGCCGAACTGTTTGGAGAGGGCGTGCATCTGGCGGACAAATTCGGCGCGGGCGACGACGGAAGCGGCCGCGACCACCGGGTCCTCCTCGGCGCGGACGCGCATCCGCAGGTCGAACCCCTCGACCTTCTTCCGCGCGAGCTCCTTCTGCACGAGCTGCTTTTCCGTGAACTGGTCGAGCAGGCCCCACGGCACGCGCTTGGCGGCGAGCGCCTGCTCCAGCGCCGTCGCGTGCTGCCAGGCGAGGAGGTTGTTCAGGCTCGCCCGCGGGCGCGCCATGAGCTCGTTGTACTTCGGCATGCCGCAGAAGCACGTCCGCGCCACCGCGCCCCGCGTCTCCCGGATGATGCGGTCGAGTTTGATGATCTGGGATTCCGCGATTTTCTTGGAGTCCTTCACGCCCGCCTTGATCCACGCGTCGATCGCGGGCCGGTCGGCGATGACCGTCGCCGCGATCACCGGCCCGAAAAAATCGCCCTTGCCGCTTTCATCGAGCCCGGCATGCGACTCGAACCAGTCGGGGTGCAGCACTTCATCGTAGCCGAGTTTCGCCGCGCCCGTGACTTCCGGCTCCAGCGTGTCGCGCACGAAGTCCTCCGTGCCCTTGCCGGCAATGACCACCTTCCCGCTGGTGTAGGCGGCGATGTTGATCTTCAGGTGGTCGGCCTTGTACGCGAATCGCGTGTAACCAACCTCGAAGGGCACGAAGCTCCGGGCCTCGCAGATGGCGCGGAGCTTTTCCATTTGTGCGTCGTCGAGCTTGGCGGTGTACGACGCGAGCTTCTTGGGCGCCTCTTCCTCGGAGGCCGGTTTCTTGGGCATGCCGTGGAATGGCCGCAAAAAAGCGCGGAAAGCGCAAAGGAGAAAACTGCACCGCCCCGCCATTTTTCTTGCGCCTTCCGCGGCGCTCCACGGGAGATTCCTTTTCCCCTGCCATGCCCGCCCCGAACGATCGTCACGAAATCCGCGGCTCCGCCCCCGCGCCGGAGCGGGAGCTGGTCCGCCACGCCCGCGGTTTCGGCCGCGCGCTTTCGGCGTGGTATCGGACCAGCGCGAGACCGCTGCCGTGGCGCCAGGCGCCGTCGCTCTACAAGACGGTGGTGAGCGAATTCATGCTGCAGCAGACGCAGGTGAAAACCGTCCTGCCGTATCTTGCCCGCTGGCTGGAGGAACTGCCGGATTTTGCCGCGCTGGCCGCCGCGCCCGAGGCCCGCGTGCTCAAGCTCTGGGAGGGACTCGGCTACTACTCGCGCGCGCGCAATCTCCACCGGCTCGCCCAGGCCATCGCCGCGCTGCCATCGGCGCCGCGCGATGCCGCCGCCTGGCAGGAGCTGCCGGGCGTGGGACCCTACACCGCCGCCGCCATCACGAGCATTTCGTTCTCGGCGCCCGCCGCCTGCGTCGACGGGAACGTCGTCCGGATTCTCGCCCGGCTCACGTCCGACGCCACCCTGCACCGGGATTCCGCCAGCGCCGCAAAGACGCTCGCCCCCCTCGCCGCCGCTCTCCTGCCGGCCGCGAATCCGGGCGGGCATAACCAGGCCATGATGGAGCTGGGAGCGACCGTCTGCCTGCGGTCCAATCCGCTTTGTCCGCAATGTCCCGTCCGCGAATTCTGCTCCGCCGGCCTCCGCGGGAACCCCGGGGATTATCCGCGCCTCGCCCCCAAAAAAATGGAGCGGCTCAGCCTCACCCGGGTGTGGTGCCAGCGGCGCGGAGCCCTGCTGCTGCACCTGTCCGCCAACGGAGCCCGGCGCTTCGCCGCGATGCACGAGCTGCCCACCGCCGATCAGGCCGGCTCGACTCCCGGCGCCGTCGAACGCGGCGAGCTCCTCGCGAAAAAACGCCGCGGCATCACCCGTTATCAGATCACCGAGTCGATTTTCCGCGTGTCGTCCGTCTCGAAAAATCTCTCGAAGGAGCTGGTCTGGGTGCCGATCGACGAGCTGGAATCCGTAACCCTCTCCGGCCCCCACCGCCGCTGGATCCGCGAAATTCTTCTCGCGGCTCCAGCATGAGTTTCACCGCGAAGGACGCGAAGCACGCGAAGGTCGGAAGGCAGCCTGACAGATCGGCCTTCGCGGCCTTCGCGCCCTTTGCGGTGAAACTCCGGAGCTTGGATTCGGCCCGCTTTTCATGCACCTTTTCCGCCGGGTGATTGTCTCACGGACGGTCCCTCTCCCTACCCTTTGAAAACCATTTCGTTCCGCGTCGCGGTCCTGTTTGCCCTGCTCGCATCGTTCGCTTCGGCAGCTCCCGGGGAGGCCCGGTTCACTTCGAAAGAGCTGCTCCAGGGCTTCACCGACACCGTCGTCCTCGCCAAACCGAAGCCCGCCCACCGCGACACCGCCGAAGCCGAGGAGACCCGCGAAGGCATGCGCGTCCGGCGGAAATTCGACCGGATCGGCGATCTCCGCGTGCTCGAGCTCGCGGCCGGCGAAACCGTCCGGCAGGCCGTGGCCCGGCTCCGCGCGACGGGACGCTACGACTACGTCGAGCCCGACCGTCTCATCCGCGCCACCAGCACGCCGAACGACGCCTCGTTCGGGACCCAGTGGTCGCTCAACAACACCGGAAGCAACGGTCCCGGCGGCGGCGTGTCGGGCGCCGACATCCACGCCGTCAGCGCGTGGGACACGCTGACGAGCGCCCCGGGCATCGTCGTGGCGGTCGTCGACAGCGGCGCGCGCCTCACCCACGAGGATCTGAAGGCCAATCTCTGGACGGGATCGAACGGAGCTCACGGCGCCACCTACACCAGCGGGAACGGCAGCCAGACGGACACGACTCCCAACGACACCGACGTCGGCCACGGCACGCACGTTTCCGGCATCGTCGGCGCCGCGGGCAACAACGGTGTCGGCATCGCCGGCGTCGCGTGGAACGTCCAGCTCATGGAGCTGCGCTTTCTCCACGGCACCGACGGCTACGGCACGACCTCGGACTGCGTCGGCTGCATCAATTTCGCGATCGCGAACGGCGCGAAGGTGATCAACGCGAGCTTCGGCAGCGATTCCTACGCGGCGGCCGAGTACGATGCGATCAACAGCGCCCGCACGGCCGGGATCATCTTCGTGGCCTCCGCCGGGAACGACGCCCTGAACGTCGACACCGGCAGCGCCTATCCCGCCGCCTATCCCCTCGACAACATCATCACCGTCGCCGCCACGACCAACACCGACGCCCTCGCGTCCTACTCCAACTACGGCGCCGGCTCCGTCGATCTCGGCGCGCCGGGCAGCAATATCAACTCGACGATCAACACCGCCGACAACACCTACGGCATCTACAGCGGCACGTCGATGGCCGCGCCCCACGTCAGCGGCGCCGTCGCCCTCATGCGGGCGAAGTTTCCCACGGACACCTACCGGCAGATCATCAATCGCCTGATGCGCACGGTCACGCCGACAACCGCGCTGAACAGCAAGGTCCAGAGCGGCGGCCGGCTCAATCTCGCCGCGGCGCTCGCGAGCACCGACAACCGTCCCTTCAACGACGACTTCGCGAATCGCCCGCTGATCTCCAATTCACCCAACGTCCACGTGCGCTCCAACAGCGTCGGCGCAACGCGCGAGGGCAACGAGCCCGTGCGCGGCGGGGTCACCGGCACGAACACCCTCTGGTGGTCGTGGACCGCGCCGGCCTCGACGCTGGTGACGTTCAACACGACCGGGAGCGCCTACGACACCACGCTTGCGATCTACACCGGCACCAGCATCGCAAGCCTCACGTCGGTCGATTTCAACGACGACGACACCGCCCATGGCAAGACGACGAGTCTGATTTCCAGGGACGTCACCGCCGGCACCACCTATCAGATCGCGGTTTCCTGCAAGAGCGGAGCCCCCGGCCTCACGCTGCTCACGATCGGCGCCGTGCCGCCGAACGACGACTTCAGCAAGGCGCAGCTGTTGAGCGGCACGAGCGTGAGCGTCAGCGCCACCACGCTGAACGCCGTGCGCGAGACGGGCGAACCCGACCCGACGGCTCCGACCAATTACGCGGCGGGGCACAGCGTCTGGTACAAGTGGGTTGCTCCCGCCACCCGCGCCTATTCCCTCTACGCGTACAGCTCGCTCGTCGACATGCTTGCGGCGGTGTACACGGGCAGCTCCGTTTCCAGCCTCACCAAGATCGCCTGGACGGACGATGCGGCGGACGTGATCAACGGCGGGACGTACGACGGAGCGGTCAACAGCAACAGCCTCGTCACCTTCAACGCCACCGCCGGCACCACCTACTATTTCCAGATCGACACGACGAACGTGAGCCCGACCGGCGGCGATTTCACCCTAACGCTGACCGACCCCGCATGGGCGTTTGCGGCGTACGGCGGCATCGTGTCGTCGCCCGCCGTCGGGAGCTCGGGCACGATTTATTTCGGCGCCGGCACGGCCATCACCGACAAGCCGCTGGGCGACGGGACCGAGCCCGAGACGAGCGTCTATGCCCTCAATCCCAACGGCACGAAGAAATGGAGCCACCCCACCGGCAACGCCGTCGACCTTTCCTCGCCCGCCGTCGGTGCCGACGGCACCGTCTACATCGGCTCGGCGGACAAGAAACTCTACGCGCTCGACGGCGGCACCGGCTCGCTCAAGTGGAGCTACACCGCCGCCACTCCGATCGGCTCGTCGCCGGCCATCGCAACCGACGGCACGATTTATTTTCGCGACGATTCGATCCTCTATGCCCTCAACCCGAGCGGCACGCTGAAATGGAGTTTTGCGCTGGGCGGGCTGACTTACGCGTCGCCGGTCCTCGCAGCCGACGGGACCGTCTACGTCGGAGCCACCGGCGGCAGTTTCTACGCCGTGAATCCCGACGGCACGCAGAAGTGGAAATTCACCGCCAACGGGGACATCTACACCTCCGGTGCGGTGGCGACGGACGGCACCGTTTATTTTGGAACGCTGAACGGAAATTTCTACGCCGTGACGCCCGCCGGCGCGCAGAAATGGATCTGGAGCAATGCGGGCAGCAGCATCACGTCCTCGCCGGTGCTCGCGCCGGATGGGACGATTTATTTCGGCGGCTATGACCACAAGCTTCATGCCCTGGCCAGTGGCGGCACCGAAAAGTGGACCTACACGATGGGCGACGAGGTTCGCGCCGCGACGCCCGCGGTGGGCGCCGACGGCACGGTCTACATTCCCGACTACGACGGGCAGGTCTACGCCGTGAGCGCGAGCGGCGCACCGATCCGCACCTACGTCACCGCGGCCCTGGTCCGGTCCTCGCCGGTGATCGCGAACGGGCTCCTGTGTTTCACCAGCTCCGACGGGCTGTTCTATGCCTACAGTCTCGATCCCGTCGTCAACGCGGGCCCGGCCAACTCCGCCTGGCCGCTGTTCCAGCACAATCCGCTGCGCGACGGGCGCTACACCGCCAATTTCATCACGATCAGCGCCTCGCCGTACACCCAGTCGGCGGCGATTGGCTCGTCCGTGACGCTCGGCGTCGCCGCCACCGGCCCGGGGACGCTTTCCTACCAATGGCTGAAGAATGGCGTGGCGATCGCCGGCGCGACGAATTCGAACCTCACGCTGAACAACGCGCAGATTTCGGACTCGGGATCGTACGTCGTGCGGGTGACCAGTTCGACGGGGGCCACCGCGGTTTCGTCGGCGGCCACGCTGACCATCGCCGCGATCGTGGCCGCGCCGGGGCATCTCATCAACCTCTCCGTCCGCACCGCCGCCGGGACCGGCGACAGCACGCTGATCGTCGGCGTGGTCATCGGCGGCGCGGGCACCAGCGGAAACAAACCCCTCCTGATCCGCGCGGCGGGGCCGACGCTGGCGACCTTCGGCGTCACCGGCGCGCTGGCGGATCCGACCCTCGATTTCCTCCTGCAAAACACGACGGTGCCGATCGCGTCGAACAACGACTGGGGCGGCGACGGTCAGATCACATCGGTCGGCGTCGCGGTGGGGGCGTTTCCCTTCTCCGCGAGCACGAGCAAGGACGCGGCGCTTTATGTGACTCCCGCGAGCGGCGTCTACTCCGTGAAAATCGCGGGGACCGGCGGCACCACGGGGATTGCGCTCGCGGAAATCTACGACGCCTCGGGCGTGGCGTTCACCGCCGCGACTCCGCGGCTCGTCAACGTTTCCGCCCGGGCGCAGGTGGGCACGGGCGACGGCGTGCTGATCGCGGGTTTCGTGATCGAAGGCAGCACGCCGCGCACGGTGCTCATTCGCGCGGTGGGTCCGACGCTCGCCGGCTACGGTGTCACGGGCACCCTGGCGGACCCGCAGCTGGAGCTCAGCCAGACGGTGAATGGCGCCAACGTCTTTGTCGCGGGCAACGACAACTGGGCGGGCGACGCGCAGGTTGCGGCGGCGGGCTCGACGGTCGGGGCATTCGCGCTGAGCGGAAGCACGAGCAAGGACGCCGCGATCCTCGTGACGCTGCAGCCCGGGGTCTATTCCGCCAAGGCCTTCGGCACCGGCGGCACCACCGGTGTCGCGCTGATCGAGGTGTACGAGGTGCCCTGAGCACGCGCCCTTTCGCGGCCCGCTCAATCCGCCGGGCGCGGCTGCGACGGTGAATGAAACCGTCCGCCCGACGGAGGCCGCGGCAATCGCCCCCGGCGCAAGGTGGAGCGCGTTGCCCTCAACGCGCTGGAGACTCGAGCTCGCGTTCCACCGCCGACGGAGCCCCCAACGCATTCGGGCAATGCGTTCCACCCAGTTTCGCGGCCCGCTCAATAACGCCGGACACCAGGTGGAGCGCGTTGCCCTCAACGCGCTGGAGACTCGAGCTCGCGTTCCGCCGCCGACGGAGCCCCCAACGCATTCGGGCAATTCGTTCTACCCAGTTTCGCGGCCCGCTTCCAAAAAAACCTTCCCTCGGCTTGCGCGAGCCGTCACAAACGGAACTCGTGGCCACGCCCAAGACCATCGGAGCCGGGGAGATTCACGCCGCGATCGATCGGCTGGCCGCGGGCATTTCGCAACGGCATCACCCCGACCATCCGCTGCTCCTCCTGGGCATTGCCAACGGCGGAATCGAGCTCGCGCGGCGCCTTTCGAAGCTGCTTTCGCCGCGCCGCGCCCCCGCCGGCACCATCGACATCTCCTTCCACCGCGACGATATCGGCCGCCATCCGATCCCGAAGGAATTTTCGCCCACCCACATTCCGGCGGAGGTGCAGGGGGCAACGATCCTCCTCGTCGACGACGTGCTCTTTTCCGGTCGCACCGTGAAAGCCGCGCTCGAGGAGCTCTTCGACCACGGGCGCCCCGCCAAAGTCGAACTCGCCGTGCTCGTCGACCGCGGCGGCCGGCTTCTTCCTGTCGCCGCCGACTATTCGGGTCTGACCCTCTCACCCGCCGCGGGTGAGAATGTCGTCGTTCACCTCGATCCCAAGGACAACCGGAAGGACACCATCCGCCTCGAGCCCTCCGGGCGGAAATCCGCCGTCCGCCGTGCGCAATCCGCCATTCCGTGATGCCCTGGAACCGCCGCCACCTGATCACGCTCGAGGAGCTCTCGCTGGCGGAGATCGAACAGATCCACGCCACCGCCGCCGCCTTCAAGCGCACGCTTTCCCGCAGCGTGAAAAAAGTCCCGGCCCTCCGCGGCAAGACGATCGTCAACCTCTTCCTCGAGCCGAGCACCCGGACGCGGATGGCGTTCGACATGGCGGCGAAGCGGCTGAGCGCGGACGTGATCTCGCTCGACGGCACCAGCTCCAGCACCTCCAAGGGCGAGACGCTGCGCGACACCGCCCAGAACATCCAGGCGCTGCAGGCCGACATGATCATCATCCGGCACGCCGCCGCCGGATCGCCGCTGTATCTTTCGCGGATCCTCGACATTCCCGTGATCAACGCCGGCGACGGCGCGCACGAGCATCCGACGCAGGGCCTGCTCGACACCTTCACGATGAAGGAGCACCTCGGGCGCCTCAAGGGCCGCAAGGTGGTCATCCTCGGCGACATTCTCTTCAGCCGGGTCGCCCGGTCGAACATCCACGCGCTCACCAAAATGGGAGCGGCCGTGACGCTCGTCGGCCCCTCCACGCTGGTGCCGCACTGGTTCATCGACCTCGGCGTGAAGGTTTCCCACGACCTGAAGTCCGCGCTCGCCGACGCGGAAGTCGTGATGCTCCTGCGCATCCAGCACGAGCGCCAGGCCAGCAGCCATTTTCCGTCGCTGGGCGAATACACCAGCATGTTCGGCCTCAACAAGACGCGCGCCTCGTGGCTGAATCCGAAGGCCATCATCATGCACCCCGGGCCGATCAACCGCGGGGTCGAAATCGACAGCGAACTCGCCGACGGCGAGCGCAGCGTGATCCTCGAGCAGGTGACCAACGGCATCGCCGTCCGCATGGCCGTCCTCTACCTGTGCCTGGGCGGACAGCCGGAAAATGTCTACGCCGGCCCGGACCCCGGCTGATGTTCGACCACGCATGAACACCAATCGGGAAAAATCAAAAGCGAGCCGGCGGCCGATTCCGTTTGTGGCTCTCTGCCTCCCTTTGCGGTTAAAAATTTTCCCTTGATGTCCTCGATCTGGATTCGCAACGCCCGCGTCATCGATCCCGCCGCCCGGCGCAACGCCGTCGGCGATGTGTTCATCACGGACGGAAAATTCGTCCCGTCGCTGTCCGCCGCGGCCAGGGCCTCGGCCCGGCAGATCGCGGCGAAGGGCCTGGTCGCGTGCCCCGGGCTGGTCGACATCCATGTCCACTTCCGCGAGCCCGGCCAGACCCACAAGGAGACGATCGCCACCGGGTCCCGCGCCGCCGCCGCCGGCGGATTCACGACGGTGGTCTGCATGCCCAACACCTCGCCGGTCGCGGACACCGCCGGCACGATCCAGTTCATCAACGACGCGACCCGGCGCGACGCGGTCGTCAAGGTGCTCCCCACCGGCTGCATCACCGTCGGCCAGAAGGGACAGGCGCTCGCCCCGATCGGCTCGCTCAAGCGCGCCGGCGCGGTCGCGATCACCGACGACGGCGACTGCGTGCAGAGCAACGAACTCATGCGGCGGGCCTGCGAGTACGCCAAGATGTTCGACCTGCCGATCATGGACCATTGCCAGGACGCCTCGCTCACGCAGGGGGCGGTGATGAACGAGGGATCCGTCTCGACGCGGCTCGGCCTCCGCGGGTGGCCGCGCGCCGCCGAGGATATCATCGTCGCGCGCGACGTCATCCTCTCCGAATACACCGGCGCCCACATCCACCTGCAGCATATCTCCTCGAAATATTCCGTCGGGATCATCCGCCGCGCGAAAGCGCGCGGCGTCCGGATCACCGCCGAGGCGACGCCGCACCACCTGGCCTTCACGGACGACGCGCTGGGGACGTACGACACCAACTTCAAGATGAACCCGCCGCTGCGCACCGTGTCCGACCGCCGGGCGATCATCGCGGGCCTGCGCGACGGCACGCTGGACTGCATCTCGACCGACCACGCGCCCCACACCGATTACGAGAAGGACAAGGAGTTCGATTATGCGCCGAACGGAATCCTCGGCCTGGAAACCGCGCTGGCCGTCGCGCTCGACGTCCTCGTCCGCCAGGGCAAATTCAAGCTCGCGCAGGTCGTCGACCTGATGACCCGCCAGCCCGCGCGGATTCTCGGCCTTCCGGCCGGCACGCTGTCCGCGGGGGCGGCCGCGGACCTGTGCCTCTTCGATCCCCGGGAAAAATGGCGCTACAACGCCAAGGCCGGCTTCAGCAAGTCGAGCAACTCGCCGTGGCACGGACAGGAGCTCACCGGACGGGTGAAGACCACGATCGTCGACGGCCGCATTGTGTTCGCCGACGGACAGATCGCAGCCAATGACCGGTGAGGCGGGGCCCCGGGCGATCCCGCCGCGCGCGACCTTCGCGCTCTTCGCCGCGGTGCTCGTGCTGCACTTCATCGCGGCCACCGTCGGCTGGCGCCACGGCATGTTGCCGGGCAACACGTTTCGGCAGGCCCAGACCGCCGTCAGCACGCTGTTCATCCAGCGGGACGGGGATTTCTCGCTCGCCTATCCGACGCCCGTTCTTGGGAAGCCGTGGTCGGTGCCGATGGAGTTTCCCCTCTATGAGTGGACGGTCGCGGGATTGAACCATCTCACCGGCGGGCCGCTGGTCGAAACCGCGCGCTTCGTCTCGCTGCTCTGTTTTTACCTGGCGCTGCCGGCCCTCTGGCTGCTGCTGCGCGAATCCGGCATCGACCCCGCGCGGCGCTGGCTGGCGCTGGCGTTCGTGCCGGCCATCCCGATCCACATTTATTATTCCCGCGCGTTCCTGATCGAATCGATGGCGCTCATGTTTGCCTGCTGGTTCCTCGCGGCGATCGTCGCCGGCCTGAATCGCCGTCATCGCGGCTGGCTGACCCTCGCGGCCGCCGCCGGCGTCGGGGCCGCCCTCGTGAAAATCACCACGCTGCTGCTGTTCCTCGTTCCAGCGGCTGCGGTTGTCGTGCTGCCGGGATGGACGGCGAGAGTATCTCCCTCGCTCCCGCTCGCCCCGGCGGCCCGTCGCGATCGTGTGTGGCTGGCGGCGGCGACGCTCGCCGCGCCGTTCGCCGCCGTCATCGCGTGGGTGCTTTATACGGACAAGATCAAGGCGCTCAATCCCGCGGCCGACATGCTCCGCTCCGGCGCGCAGCGCACTTATAATTTCGGACACTTCGCGGACCGGTTCTCGGCCGATTACTGGCCGCGGTGGCTGAACCTCGCTTCCCACGCGGTGGTGCACCCGGCGGTTTTTTCCGGCGCCGTCGTCGTCGGAATCTTTGGTCCGCGTCAATGGCGCGGGCCGATCTGGTGCGGGCTCGCGCTGTTCTGCCTCGGGCCCGCGGTGTTTCCGTTTCTCTATGCGTGGCACGACTATTATTATTTCGCGAACGCGGTGTTCCTCGCCTGCGCCTTGGGAATCGCGGCCATCGCGCTGCTCGACAGCCGCCTGCCGCGTTTCCTCGGAGCCGGCCTGATCGTCGCCGCGCTGGCGCTGCAGGGACGCCTTTACTGGAGCCACTACCTGCCTGAACAGCGCGTGGCGGGCAACGGCGACAGCGGCCTGACCCAGTTTCTTTTCGACCTCACGGACGAGAACGACGTCATCGTCGTCGCCGGCCAGGACTGGAATTCCATGGTCCCCTGGTCGGCCCGTCGCCGCGCCCTCATGATCCGGCGCGGTTTCGAATTCAACCCGCCCTACCTCGAGCAGGCCTTCGGAAACCTGGCCGGCGAATTCACCGCCGCCCTGATCCTGACCGGCGACACGCGCGACAACGCCGCGCTGCTCCGTCTCGCGGAGTCGAAGCTCAATCTTCATCCGGAGCCCTTTGCCGAATTTCTCGATTCCACCGTGTACGTGAACCGCTCGCTGCGCGACGAGTGGTCCGCCCGCGCGCCGTTCTCCTATGACCGGCTTCGCGTCCTCCATCGCAACGAACAGGCCGCGCCGCTGCTGGCCCGCGACGTGGCCGCGCTGCACAGCCGCTCGGTGTTTGGCCGCATGCATCCGCGGCCGGTTCGCTTCGAGGTCCCGTTCGGCCTTTCGACCTTCTGGCCGACGCCGGACTTTGTGCTCAACGCCCACGCGACCACCCGCCTCTGGTTCGATCCCAGCGCCGGGCCGCATCGGGCAAGGATCGAATTCGGAATCCTCGACGCCGCGTGGCAGGGCGCCAACAGGACCGACGGCGTGGAATTCGTCGCGGAGGTGGAGCGCAAGGGAGAACCCGCCCGGAGAGTCTGGAGCCGCCTGCTCGATCCGGCGAAAGTCGCGGCCGACCGCGGTGAGCAAGCCGCGGAATTCGATTTCGAAATGCCCCCGGAAGCCCGCCTGAAATTGAGCACCCTGCCCGGCCCGAGCGGAATCAATTCCTACGATTGGGCGTATGTCGCGAGCTTCACGCTCAAATAGGTGAAGCACGCCACCCCCGGCGCGCTCGAGAGTCCGCGCTTTGGAGCCGGCCTGAACTGCTCGAACAGCTGCGTTGCACGGCCCCGGCTTTTCGTCCGCACTCTTCGCCCATGTCGTCCTCCGCCGAGTTCACGATCGTCGCCGTGCAGCTGGCCGTGCTGATTTTTGGGACGATGCTGCTCTGGCGGCTCGGCCTGTCGGCCCGCGCGCGCCGCATCGCGCCGGCGCTCGGCGCCTGGGACGTGTCGGTGGCGGATTTCTTCTTCTTTATCTGGTTTGTCGTCGCCGGCGGCTGCATCGGCCCCGCTCTCATGGGATTGTGGTTCAAGCGCCACCCGTTCGACACGGACGTCCGGGTGATCCTGAGCACGGCGGTCTTTCAGCTCGGGATGTTCGGCGGCGTCCTCGCGTATCACCTGGGTTTCAGGCGGCGGCCCGAATCCCCCGCCGAGCACGGCGGGCGACCCGTGCTCGCCGGCGTCGCGACGTATCTGATTTCGCTCCCGGTGGTGCTCGTGGTCAGCCTCGTCTGGATCGGGCTGCTGAAGCTCTGCCAGGTCGCGACGCCGCAGCAGGAGGCCATCGACATCCTGCGGAACACCGGCAACACGCTCCCGCTGACCGTCCTGCTGGCCTGCGCCCTGGTCATCGCCCCCGTCACCGAGGAACTGATTTTCCGCGCCGGGATTTTCCGCTACGCGCGGACGCGGCTCCCGCGCTGGGCCGCGCTGCTCCTCCCGGCGAGCCTGTTCGGCGCGATGCACGCCAACCTCGCCAGCTTCGCCCCCCTCGTCGCGCTGGGAGTCGTGTATTCGCTCGCGTACGAGCGCACCGGCCGGATCACCACCACCATCGTGGCGCACTCGCTCTTCAATGCGACGACCACCGTCCTCGTCCTCGCCGGTCTCGACGTATGAACCGGGCTCCGCGCCATTTCCTGTTTCCGCCCGCGCGCACCTGACCGCGCCCATCGTGCATCCCTTCACCCGCATTCCGGCCCAGGCTGTCTCCGCCCTCGGCGAGGAAAAACTCATCGCCGAAATCCGGCGCTGGCTCGGCCGCGCGTCGCCGCGCGCGCCGTTCGGGATCGGTGACGACTGCGCCGTCCTTCCGCCGTCCCGCGGGCGCCAGCTGATCACCGTCGATCCCGTGATCTACGGCCAGCACTTCGACGACGAGGTGCCGCCGCGCGCCGTCGGCGCGAAACTGTTCAAGCGCAACCTGAGCGACCTCGCCGCGATGGGAGGACGCCCCACGGCCGGAGTCCTGGCGCTGACGCTCGATGCGGGGGTCAGCCGGAAATGGCTCGAGGAATTTTACCGCGGACTCGCCGCGTGCGCGCGGAAGCATCGCGTGATGATTGTCGGCGGCGACGTCGCCCAGTCCGACGGTGTCGTCGCGGCCAGCCTCACGCTGCTCGGCGAAGCCGCGGGCGAACGGGTCGTGACGCGCCAGGGCGCCCGCGTCGGCGACAGGATTTATGTGACCGGGCGCCTCGGGAACAGCCTCCGCAGCCGGCATCATTTTCGTTTTTCGCCGCGTCTCGCGGAGGGCGCCTGGCTCGCGGCGCACCTCGGAGTCCGGGCGATGATGGACGTGAGCGACGGCCTGGCGAAGGACCTCCGCGCGCTCACGCCGCGCGCCGGACTGGCCGCGCTGGATCCCTCCTCGATCCCGCGTCGTGCCGGCGCGACATTGAAGTCCGCGCTGAGCGACGGCGAAGACTACGAGCTGGCCTTCGCCTTTGACCGGCGCGCCGACGCCGGCGCCTTCGAGCAAAAATGGCGGCGCGCCTTCCCGCGCACCCCGCTGACGCTGATCGGACGTTTCGTGTGCGCCGGAAAGGCGCCCGCCGGATCCGTCGATCTCGCGCAGTTTCACGGCTACGAACACCTCGACGCATTTCGGAAGCCGGCGGACCGGCGCCGCGGACGGGTCTTGTCATGACCGTCGGCGAAAAACTGCGGGCGGGAATCACCACGCTCTCCGCGGAGGAGACGCGTTCGATCGCCCGTCAATTCGCCGCCGAGCTGTCGCCGGACTGCACGCTCGCGCTCCACGGAAATCTCGGCGTGGGCAAGACCACGTTCGTGCAGGGGCTCGCGCAGGGCATCGGCGTCGCGGAGCCGGTGACGAGTCCGACCTTCAACATTTACACCGTCCATCGCGGGCTGAACGGCCGGACCCTGGTGCATCTCGACGCCTATCGTCTGGAAGGACCGGCGCAGGTGGAAGACCTGCTGCTGGAGGATTTTCTCACGCCGCCCTGGTGGCTGGCGGTCGAGTGGCCGGAAAAAATCGCGGAGTGGCTTCCGGCGAATGCGCTCCACCTCGACCTGGGCATTGACGCCGGCGAACGCCACACACTCCGGCTGCGCGGCTAGCCGGCAGTCCGGAGCGTCCCACTTCCGCGGGTGGAATGCGTTGTCGCAGACCCTGAGCTTGTCGAACGGGCCCTCAACGCGTTGGGGCTCCGTCGACCACCAAGGTCCGCTCGCACCGCCAGCGCATTGAGGCCCGTTCGCTACCCGCCGATCAATCGGTGTGACTCGCCGTTTCGGCAGCGGGCGCTGCGGGCATGGCAGGGATTTCCGCCGGAGCCGGTGCGTCGCTGGCTTTCCCCTCGAATGGAGGGACCGAAACCGGAGCCTCCGGAAAGTTCTCGGGATCGTGTTCCTCGGCCTCGACCTCCTTCTTCCGCGCCTCGGCCATCGGCGGCGGGGCAAACAGCCGGCCGTCGATGAACTCGGTGACGTAGCCCTCGGTCACGAGCCACCGCAGGTCTCCCTGCATCCGGGCGATCTTCGCGCGGTCGTCGATCGAGAGCAACGGCTCGGCGGCGGGCGCCGCCTCGGCCGGGGCCTCCCCGGCGACGGACGGCTTCGCCGGCGCCGGCAGCTTGATTCCGAGGAACTTCGTGATGAGCTCGCTCGCGCGGATCATCGGGTGCGCCTCGATGAATGAAATCAGCGCGCCGATGCTCTCGGCGAACGTCTGGCCGGGCACGCGGAATTTCCGCTTCACCGCGCAGACGTAGGAAATGCCCTTCGAACCCTTCTTGAAGATCGTGAAGCGTTCGCGGCGCAGGCGGCCCCGGAGCGCATTCGCGGTGTCGAGGGGGAACCGGCGCTGGCGTTCGAGCGCGCCCTCGGTGGCCCGGCGAATTTCGCCGGGCGGCAACGCCTCGGCGATCTTGCCGTGGAAACGGGCCGACTCGACCTGGCGGACCACCTTGTCGCGCGCGTTCGCCAGCAGGAAGGTCCGGGCTTCCTCCAGCGTGTCGAACGTCGTGGGCGCCGGCGCCGTGATGGGGGCGGCCACCGGCGGCGTCGCAGCAGAATCGGCGGGAGCGAGCGAAGGAGCGGACGCGGTTTCGACCGTCGCCGCGGGTTCAACCGCCGCCACAGGTTCGGCAGCCGGTGCGGGGATTGCGGTCGGGATTTCCGCCGTGGATTCCTCCGTCGACGCCGGCGATTCGCCGGTGGGAGCCGTTTTTGGCGCCTTGCCCGGCGGCTTCCACGCGTACCGCGTGGCCTTCTTCATTTTTTCCAGCCACTGCGCGACGACCTCGGGGTCGCGGATCGTCTCGATCCGGCTCCGGTAAGCCTCGAGCGGCATGCCGCGGATCCGCGCGGCGTGGTGCTGCTGCACAATCTGGTTGTAACGGTGATAATTCGGCGGCCCAAGCAGTTCGCCCGTGACCGTGCATTTATTGATGACGAGGAAGTTTCCCTTCGGCGGCTCGATCTCGACCTCGGCGCGCTCGAAAAACTTGTCGAGGTGCGTGCTGAGCACGTGGGCGATGGCGGCCTCGTCCGTCTCGAACGGGAGTCCATCGGGCACCGAAACGGAAATCGGGGCAGGCTTGGCGTCGCCGGCGGCGGCCTTTCGTGTCAGGACGACGACGAAGCGGTCGAGCTTGTCGATCACGGTGCGCGCGATCTCGAAGAGCTCGATCGTGCGGCACGAGGTGCGGATCGTCTTCGCCAAAGCGGCAAAACTCGTGTCCTCGGGATAAAACGTCGCCGCGAAATATGGGCTGTCGTAGAGGCCGCGATCCGGCGGCTCGCCGCGGTCGGCGTAGCGCGAGGCGCCGCGATCACCCGCAGGGCCGCCGTCGCGGCGCGGTCCGCCGGCATAAGCCGGCCGGCGCTCGCCGCCCGGTCGCCGTTCGCCGGCGTAGTCGCGGCGTTCCGGCGCGCCTG
>JAQGON010000037.1 GCA_028293565.1 Verrucomicrobiota bacterium
CTATGTCGAACCGGAGATCATCTACGGCGTCGGCGACTTCAAGGGCGACTCCTACTTCCTGAGCCAGGCGGCGCGCGACTCCAAGGCGAAGAAGATCGTCTTCGCCGGCGTCGTGTTCATGGCCGAGACCGCCAAGATTCTCTCGCCCCATGCCACCGTCGTCGTGCCCGATCGCGCATCCGGCTGCTCGCTGGCCGATTCAATTACCGGCGAGGGCGTGCGAAAGCTGAAGGCGCTTTATCCCGACGCGGCCGTGGTATGCTATATCAACAGCAC
The DNA here is from genome assembly GCA_028293565.1 of Verrucomicrobiota bacterium. Lineage (GTDB taxonomy): Bacteria > Verrucomicrobiota > Verrucomicrobiia > Opitutales > Opitutaceae > Opi-474. The sequence goes on from JAQGON010000037.1 coordinate 277, forward strand.
GGCCGAGGTGAAGGCCGAGTCGGATGTCTGCGTCACTTCGGGCAACGTCTACGACATCGTCGCGAAGCTGCCGGAGAAGCGCATCCTCTTCGTGCCCGACCGGCTGATGGCGGACAATGTCCGTGCGGAGCTGAAGCGCCGCGGCGTGGACAAGGAGATCATTTCGTCGGATGGCACCTGCATCGTGCACGACCAGTTCACCGCAGCGGAAGTGACCGCCGCGCGCGCCCGTTATCCCGGCCTCAAGGTCGTCGCGCACCCGGAATGCACCGCGGAGGTCGCGGCCGCCGCGGATTTTGTCGGCAGCACCGGTGCGATGATGAAATACGTGAAGAACACGCCGGCGCCTTATTTCCTGATGCTCACGGAATGTGGGCTCGTCGGCCGGCTGCAGGTCGAGGACCCGGAGAAACGTTTCATCGGCGGCTGCCGGCTCTGTCCCTACATGAAGCTCAACTCGCTCGAGAAAGTCCTGCAGGCCCTCGCCGCGCCGCGGCCCGACCAGATCGTCACGCTCGACGAAAACCTGCGCCGCCGCGCCTTGCGGAGCATCGAGCGGATGTTTGAACTCACGCCCGCGAAGACGTAAAGGTAGGTCGGGGTTTATCCCCGACAGTCGGGCATAAAGCCCGACCTACAGCCGGAACCATTCCATGAACACCACCCGCACCGCGCACCTGATTGACCTCGCGCTCGAGGAGGACGCCGGCCTCGGCGACCTGACGAGCCGCGCGATTTTCCCCGCGAAACATCGCAGTCGCGCAATCGTCGACGCCAAACAGGATATCGTGATCTGCGGATTGGAAGTTGCCGCGGCGGTTTTTGCGCGCGTTGATCCGGCGCTGAAGGTGCGATTGCTCGCGGACGATGGCGATCGCGTGAAGACCGGCGCGGCCGTCCTGCGGATCGCGGGTCCCACGGCTTCGCTGCTTACGGCCGAACGCGTCGCGCTTAATTTTCTCCAGAAACTCAGTGGCATCGCCACGCAGGCGCAGCGCTTCGCCGACGCCGTGCGCGGCACCGGCGTGCGCATCGTTGATACGCGTAAGACGACGCCTGGCTTTCGCGCACTGGAAAAATACGCGGTGCGCTGCGGCGGCTGCTTCAATCACCGTTCCTCGCTCGGCGAGCACGTTCTTATCAAGGACAACCACATTGCCGCCGCCGGCTCGCTGACGAAGGCCGTGAAGCTCTGCCGCGCCGCCGCGCCCCACACCGCGAAGATCGAAGTGGAAGCGACGACCATCGCCGAAGTCCGCGAAGCCTGTCGCGCCCGCGCGGAGGTCATCCTCCTCGACAACATGACGCCCGCGCAGGTCCGCGCCGCGGTGAAGGTCATCGCGGGTCGAGCGCTCGTCGAAGTCTCCGGCGGCGTCCGCTTCGCCACCCTGCGCGATTACGCGCTTCCCGGCGTGGCGGTGATTAGCATCGGTGCGCTGACGCACTCGGCCGTCGCGGTCGACTTGAGCCTGAACCTCGTTAAATAGATTGACCGCATGGACGACAAAAAACCCCAGCGGGTTGAGGTGGAACGCGGCCTCCGGACGCGTTGCTGGACGTTAACACCGGAGTCAACGTTCCAAGCGCGTCCGGAGGCCGCGCTCCACCTTGTGTTTCCGCCCTCATGAAGATCATCCACACCGATTGCCTCGTTCTCGGCGCCGGCCTCGCGGGTTCCGCTTACGCCTGGCACGCCGCCAAGGCCGGTTTCAAGGTGGAATTGCTTTCGCTCGGCGCGCCGCTGCGCGCCAACAGCGACTGGGCGCAGGGTGGCATCATCTACGACACGACGCCCGATCCGGCGGGGCTGGCCAGGGACATCATGGAGGCCAGTGACGGCACGGCCAACGTGGCTGCAATTGATCAGCTGGTGCAGGAGGGCGCGGCGGCCGTGAAGGAACTGCTGCTCGACGAATTGCACGTGCCCTTCGACCGCGACGCGGCCGGCCAGCTCGCCCTCGCGCGCGAGGGCGGCCACGCGGAGCGGCGGATCATCCACGCGAAGGACGCCACCGGCCATGCCATCCTCGACGCGCTGGCGCGCCGCGTGGATGAAACCCCGGGCATCACGCGCCGGCAGGATTTCGCCGCGATCGACCTGGCCACGCTGTCGCACAGCTCGGGCGATGCGCGCGACCGTTACCAGCCGCTGACATGTTTCGGATGTTACGCGCTCGACGTCACCGCGAATCAAGTCGTCGCGTTCGTCGCGAAAAAAACCGTGCTCGCCACCGGCGGACTCGGCGGAATTTTTCTCCATACGACCAACCAGTCCGGGAGCGCGGGGCACGGCGTGGCGATGGCGTATCGGGTTGGCGCGCGCCTGATCGATCTCGAATACGTGCAGTTTCACCCGACGGTGTTCGCCGCGCCGGGCGCGACGCCGTTCCTCATCACCGAGGCGCTGCGCGGCGAGGGCGCGGTGCTCGTCGATGCGGCGGGCCGGCGTTTCATGGACGGCGTGCATCCGCTTGGCTCGCTCGCCCCGCGCGATGTCGTTTCGCGCGCGATCAAGCAGCATCTCGCCACGACCGGAGAAGCCTGCGTCTACCTCGATCTCTCCGCGCTGCAGCCGGATTTCATTCGTGAGCGCTTTCCGGGAATTTACCAGCGCTGCCTGGCGAGCGGGGTCGACATCACGCGCGAGCGGATTCCCGTCGTG
>JAQGON010000232.1 GCA_028293565.1 Verrucomicrobiota bacterium
AAGAATTGCTGGAGACGCTGCACGAACTCCGGCGGCGGCTCGCCTCCGGGCAGGCGGCTGAAATGCACGGCCTTGAATTTCTCGGGCACGACCGCGTCGGTCTCGGTGGTGACGTCGATGCAGATGGGGAGGATGAACACCGCGCCGTCCGCCATGCCGCGCGTGCGGTCGACGGCGTAGCTCCACTCGCGGCGGAAATAACCCTCGTGTCGGCGTTGCGTCGTCGCGGAGACGATGGGCAGGAAAAAGGAGCAGCGCGCGATGTTGCCGCGGATCTTGCGGTCGTAGTCGTCGCCGCTTTCCAGCCGCTCCATGTCGAACCACGTCGTGATGCCCGCGGCATCGAGCGCGACGCGGAGTTTTTGCACCGCCGGCAAATCCTCGCGCGCGTAGCTGATGAAGACGGCGTTCTCCGGCATCTCCCGCGCTGGCGGCAGGAAGCGCGAAGGCTCGCCGGCGGCCGCGGCGGACGGCGTGCCGCGGCGGCGCGCGGTCCAGCGCCGGTGCAGTTCGGACACGAACTCCGCCGCACCGGAAAACATCCGCGTGCGCACGCTGACCTGCTGGAGAAAGGAAACCAGCCGCACGTCCTTGAGACTGTGGCTGTCGGCGAGGATCTCGCCCACGTCGCGCGGGTCGGAGAGCCGCCGGCGTTTCGTCATCCGCAGGAACAGCCGCGCGAGCCAGTTGGAGAAATCGCTGCCGATCACGAGCAGGTGGTTGTGCTCGAGGGCGTGGAAAAGTTTTTCGGGTGTCAGATGCTCGCTCTGCAGCGCGCAGACGAACTCGAGCATGTCCTCGTCGGAGATGACGTAGGTCGGCGACGCCGAGAGCCGGCCCAGCAGGTGATACACGACGGGCCGCTGCAGGTCGTCGCGCTCGACCGGCAGGTCGACGACGCGGTTGGGGGCGTAAGCGATGACCTCGGTGTTGGCCGCGCCGCCGAAGCGCACCTGGTTGACCGCCTGCTCGAGCAGCGGGTCGAATGTCATCGAGACGTAGAGATTGAAGTCGGTGATCTCCGCGAGCTGGCGCAGTGGCAGCGGCGGGGCGAATGCGGCCTCGCGCATGATGGTGCGCAGGCGGGTGTAGGCTTCCTCGCGGCGGCCATGGTTGGCGAGATAGGCACAAACGACGTCGTTCAACTCGATCGGCTTCGGCAACGGCGCGAGGTCGACGTTGAGCCGGGCCGCAAGTTTTTCGGCGAGCCATTCCATCAGGAGGCGCGGGCCGGACTCCGTCTCGACGGTCAGCAGCTCGGGACCGACGATGGGAATGACGCGTTTTTCCTCGATGTAGTTGAGCAGGTCCTCCCAGACGTCGTCATGAAACGGCGCCGTGGAAAGAGTGGCGGCGGAGGGTTCGGGAGTCATCGGTGATGGGTTGTTGAAGGACTGTCCGGAAAAATCAGAAGAGCGGCGCGTTGTTCTTCGGATCGTTGACGAGAGTCTCGAACCGCGGATCACCGTGCAGCGGCAGCCAATAGGGACTGTATTTCGCCGCGTGGATATTCTCCCCGAACGGGGTGCGCAGCAGGCGCGTGAGTTCGGCAATCGCCCGGTCCTTTTCACCACACCACGCCAGCACCTGCGCATAGTACACACTGAGCGGCGGCCCGGCCACGGCGTCCTTCGACTCCGGGATCAGGTCCTTGGCCGTTTGCGCGCAGCGCAGCGCCTCCGCCTTGTTCCCAATCAGCGCATAAGCGCCGGCGAGCCACGCCCACGCGGTGGCCGAAGGCTTTTGCGCCAGCTCCGCCTTGCCTTCCCGGATCGCCGAGGTGGCGAGGGCGCGCGCAGCCGCCTGATCACCATGCGCCCAGAGCACGAACGCGGCGGAAATATCCTGGCTCCAATGCGATTCGCCGTAGCTGTCGTAATAGCGCAGCTGCCCGTCGAGCTTGATCGACTCTTCCCAGTCGCCAATGAGCCGGGCCCATTGCTTCCGCCAGTAGACCGCGGCCGGTTGGTCTCGCTGGTCCGGCCGGAGCCGGGCAATCATGTCCTCCCCTTCACGTTGGGAGCCGCGGGCCAGATAGGGAATCGAGCCGGTATAGAGAATATCCAACAGCGCATCCGGGAACAGCGCCGGGATCCGCTCCTGCCTTGCAGCCGCCTCTTCGTAGCGGTGCAACCCGAGCGAGAGTAACACCAAGGTGTGCCCGTACTGCAGGTCGCGGGGTTCCAACTCCGCCGCCCGCTGCAGTTCCTTCAGCGCCTCGCCCCAGCGGCCCTGGCGGCGGTGAATGAAACCGAGCGACCCGAAGACCGCGGCATCGTTCGGCCGCAGCACGGCCAGACGCAGGTATTGCTCGGTCGCCCGTGCAAAATCACGATAGCCATAATAGTAATAGTCACCGAGCCGGTCGATGATGTCCGGGTCGTCGGGCGCCAGGCGCACGGCTGTGTCGATCGCCGCCTTGGCCTTGGCCAGCCGCGCATCCGAGTGGTCGACATCGTTGAAGTACGACTGCGTCATGACCGAGGCGAGTTCGGCCCAAGCGAGCGCGAATTTCGGGTCGAGGCGGACCGCTTCCTCCAAAAGTGGTTCGCATTCCTGCGTGCCGGCCTGGTTACGCTGGCGCAGTTCGCGCGCCTTCAGGTAGGCGTCGTAGGCGGCGAGGTTCTCCGTGGGCCGGCGGTCGAGCAGCGACTTCTCCTGCGGGGAGAGCACGGCGGAGAGCGAGGCGGCGATGTCCTGCGACAGTTCGGACTGGATGGCGAAGATGTCCGTGATGTCGCGATCGTAGTTCTTCGCCCACACATGCTCGTCGGTCGCCGCGTGGATGAGCTGGCCCGTGACGCGCACCTTGTTGCCGGAACGGCGCACGCTGCCCTCGAGGATGTAGGTGACGCCCAGTTCCTGCGCGATCTGCCGCATGGATTTCGTCGTCGTGCGGTAGGGCATCACCGAAGTGCGGGAGACGACGCGCAATTCGCGGATCAGCGCGAGGTTCGTCAGGATATCCTCATGGATCCCATCGGCGAAGAATGCGTTGTCCTTGTCCTCGCTCATGTTGGTGAACGGAAGCACGGCGATGGATTTGTCGGAAATCACGGGGGGCGCGGGCGCGGCGGGTCTGGCTTTCGCGACCGGGGAAGGCGGCGGCGGGATCTCGGGCGCCCCGGACTTGCGCAGGACCATGACGCCGGCGGCAGCGGCAATTCCGACGGCCAGCGCGGCCCATCGCCAGCCGGGGATGGCGGGTCTTGCTTTTTTTGGGGACGCGACGCCCTCGTCGCGTTGCGCGGGACGAGGCTGTCCCGCCTCCAATGCTTTTCCGTTCAGCAATCGCCTCACCTGCACGATAAATTGCGACGTGGGCAACGCATCCGGCAACCGCGTCCATTGCACCCGCAGGAATTCCGGCGGGACCAACGCGCCGCTTTCACGGGTATCGTCGATCACGACCGGAGCCAGAAACGCCATGCCGTCGGCCATCAGGTGCGTCTGCTCCACCGCGAGTTTCCACTCCAGGCGGAAGTAACCCTTCCCGCGTTCCTGGGTATGATGCGAAATGATGGGGAGGAATAGGGAGCAGTCGTTGATCTGCTGCCGGATTTTGGCGTCCCACGCTTCGCCGCCGCGCAGTTCGTTTTCGTCGAACCACACCTCCAAGCCCGACGCCCGCAACGCCTCCGCAATGCGCCGCGCCGCCG
>JAQGON010000017.1 GCA_028293565.1 Verrucomicrobiota bacterium
CCCTCCCTTTTCTGAGTAGTTTCACCTGCTCGTCCGGGATTGATGTTCGGGAGTGGGTGGCCGAATGTCACCGCACTGTGCCAACCCAACGTTCCAAAGAGCATCCCATCCGCGAGCTGTTGCTTCACGGGCAGCATCCCTTCCCCCCGGATATGGAAAGCATGCTGCTCCGGCTGAACCTGAAGCCGAACGGAATCACCGCCGAAATCGCGATGGATGCGTACGACTGGGAGCGCGGCGAGCAGCTGGAGCGGGGCCGGAAGAAGCTGAAGGCCCTGTGCGCCGCCCAAGGCGTCTGACGGGCCGAGGTGGTTGCAGCCGCCGACGCTTTTTTTTACCGCGAAGGTCGCAAAGGGCGCGAAGAGCGGCCCCCAGGCTTGGAACTCCGAACCGTTCGCCCTTCGCGCCCTTTGCGATCTTCGCGGTAAAACTTCAGAAACTAAACCGCGGCGATCGCCGCGTTGACGAGTTCGACGAAGCTTCTCGCCTCGAGCGAGGCGCCGCCGACCAATCCGCCATCGATGTCCTTTTGAGCGAGCAGCTCCGCGGCGTTGGCAGGTTTCATCGAGCCACCATAAAGAATCCGGACGCGCTGCGCGACCGTCTCGGCGAAGAGTTTGGTGAGCAGCCCGCGGATGAACCCGTGCACCTCCTGCGCCTGATCCGTCGTGGCGACCTTGCCCGTGCCGATCGCCCAGACCGGCTCATAGGCGACAATCAACCCGGCCGCCTGCTCCCGGCTCACGCCCTGCAGCGCGGCCTCGAGCTGGGTCTGCACGACTTTCAGCGTGGAACCAAGCTCCCGCTCGGCGAGGGATTCGCCCACGCAGAGAATCGGCCGGAGCTGGTTCTTCAGCGCCGCCAGCACCTTCTGGTTGATGAACGCGTCGGTCTCCCCGAAAAGAGTCCGCCGCTCGCTGTGACCGACGATCACGTGCGTCGTGAACAACGCGCGCAGCATCGGCGCCGAAATCTCGCCGGTGAACGCGCCGCTCGTCTCGGGATGCACGTTCTGCGCGCCCAGTTTCACCGTGGATCCGTCGAGCGCCCGGCCGACCGCCTCCAGCGCGGTGAACGGCGGACACACAATCACGTCAACCTCGGTGCGCTTGCCGAGGGTGGCCACGAGTTCCGCCGCAAGCGCCGCGGCGTCGGAGGGCGTCTTGTTCATCTTCCAGTTGCCCGCGATCAGCTTTTTTCGAAGAGTCATGGCGCCGGAAGTGTAGCGAGGAGCGAGGAGGTGGACGCAAGCGTGGAGAGAAGCGGAAGGCGTATTTTGCAGGCCTTCGCCCCGACGCGCCGTCGCATTTCATCAGCGCAATTGAAACGCCAAGAGGCGAAGCTCCTTACTTCTCCAGGAACGCCACGCCCGGAAGGACCTTGCCCTCGAGGAACTCCAGGCTCGCCCCGCCGCCGGTCGAACAGTGGGTGACCTTGTCGGCGACGTTGAACTTCTTCGCCGCGGTCGCGGTGTCGCCGCCGCCGACGACCGTGATGGCCCCCTTCGCGGTCGCTTCCGCCATCGCGTCCGCCATCGCCTTGGTCGCGGTGGCGAAGCGGTCGAATTCGAACACTCCCGCCGGACCGTTCCAGATGATGGTCCCCGCCCGGAGGATGGCCGCCCGGAAGAGCGCGATCGACTGCGGGCCCGCATCGAGCCCCTGCCAGCCGTCCGGGATCCCGGTCGCGTCCGTCGCCGGACGCGTGTTCGCGTTGGCATCGAACCGGTCGGCGCAGAGGTAATCGATCGGGAAAATCAGGTTCACGCCGCGCGCCCTGGCATCGTCCGCCAGTTGCGCGACGATCTTCGCCCCCTCGGGATCGAACAGGCTGTCGCCGATCGCCATCCCGTCGACGACCTTCTTGAACGTGTACGCCATCCCGCCGCCGATGATGATTTCATCCGCCTTCCCGAGCAGGTTGCGGATCAGCGGAATCTTGTCGGCGATCTTCGCGCCGCCGAGAATCGCGAGCAGCGGCCGCCGCGGATGATCGAGCACCGCGGCGAACGCCTTGAGCTCGGCCTCCATCAGCAGCCCCGCGGCTTTTTCGGGAAGCATGATGCCCACCACCGACGAATGCGCGCGATGCGCCGTGCCGAAGGCATCGTTCACATAGACGTCGCCGAGCTTCGAGAGGTTCGCGCGAAAAACTTCCACTGCCTTTGGGTCCGCCTTCACGGAGGTGCCGTCCTCCTGCTTGACCTTTCCTTCCTCCTCGAGGTGAAAGCGCAGGTTTTCCAGGAGAAGGACTTCGCCCGGCTTCAGCGCCTTCGCGGCGTTTTCCGCAGCGGGGCCGACACAGTCGTCGGCGAACGCCACCGGACGACCGAGCACCTTGGCCAGCTCGGCCGCGGCCGGCTTCAGCGAATACTTCGCGACCCTTTTTCCATCGGGACGACCCAGATGGCTCATCAGCACGACCGAGGCGCCCTGCCCCAGCGCATGCCGGATCGTCGGCACCGCGGCCACGATCCGCTGGTTGTTCGTGATCGCACCCGTCGCCTTGTCCTGCGGCACGTTGAAGTCGACGCGCATGAGCACGCGCCTGCCCTTCAGGGAGAGGTCACGGATGGATTGGAAGGAAGGCATGGGAAAAGTGGAACGGGTCTCCGACCCGTTGCGGCGGACGGAGCCGACGGTGGAACTCGGGCAAACCGTACTTCTCGGCTCCAAAGTAACGGGTCGGAAGACCCGTTCCACTCAAAGCCCGGCCGCGATCTTCTTCGTCAGTTCCGCGACGCGGTTCGAGTAGCCCCACTCGTTGTCGTACCAGCTCACGAGCTTGAAAAAGCGGCTGTTGAGTTCGATCGAGGACCCCGCGTCGTAAATGGACGAGAGCCGGTCATGGATGAAGTCCGACGACACCACTTCATCCGTGGTGTAGCCGAGGATGCCCTTGAGGTAGGTGTTCGAGGCGGCGAGCAGCTTCTCGTTGATCTCCTTCAGCGACGTTTCCTTCACCGTGCGCACGGTGAGGTCGACCACCGAAACCGTCGGCGTCGGAACGCGAAACGACATGCCGGTGAGCTTGCCCTTGACCTCGGGGCAGACGAGTCCGACCGCCTTGGCCGCGCCGGTGGTGGCGGGAATGATGTTGATCGCCGCGGAGCGGCCGCCCTTCCAGTCCTTCTTCGACGGGCCGTCGACGGTTTTCTGCGTCGCCGTATAGGCGTGGACCGTCGTCATCAGGCCTTCCTCGATGCCGAAGCCCTCTTTCAGCAGCACGTGGACGAGCGGCGCGAGGCAGTTCGTCGTGCAGGAGGCGTTCGTAATGATGTGGTGCTTCGCGGCGTCATACTTGGAGTCGTTCACGCCGAGGACCAGCGTGATGTCCTCGCCCTTGCCCGGCGCGGAAATGATCACCTTCTTCGCGCCGGCGGTGAGATGACCCCTCGCTTTTTCCGCCTCCGTGAACAAACCAGTCGACTCGATGACGACCTGCACCCCGAGCGCGGCCCAGGGGAGCTCGGCGGGCGTCCGTGCGCTCACCACCATGATCTCGCGGCCGTTGACGACCAGCACGTCATCCTCGGCCTTGTCCGGCGAGGACTTCTTCGACGTGACGGTGCCGCCGAAGCGCCCCTGCGTGGAATCGTATTTCACGAGGTAGGCGAGGTTGTCCGCCGGCACGATGTCACCGACCGCGACGACATCCAGCGTCGTGCCGAGGAGGCCCTGCTCGACGAGGGCGCGGAAAACGAGGCGGCCGATGCGGCCGAAACCATTGATAGCAACTTTGACAGCCATGGGAGGATTCTGGTTTAGCGGTTGGTGAAGGGCAGGAAAAATCAACTAAGTCCGCGCCCGCTTTCCTTGCAAGGGACTTTTGCGTCAAGGCTCGACGATCGGATCATCCTTCGCTGAACCACAGGCCGCAGCCGAGCGCGGGCACGAAAAGGTCCGGCTCGACCGGCAGGGTCGCGCCGGGCGCCGCGGTGGGAAAGAACCGCTCGTGGTCCGCCAGCTGGTGCCATGCCGAGTCCGTGATCTCCGCGGGCAGGGCCACCGTCACGTCCTGCTGCGCCGGATTCACCGTGAACAGCAGCCGGAGCGAACCCTGCGAGCGGTCGGCGTTGTACACGGCGGCAAACGCCGGCGAGTTCGGCGCAAAGAAGAACCGGAAAAAACCCTCGCCCGGCCGCGAATAAAGCCGGAGCAGCCGCCCCCGTTCGCTCCGGCGAAACGCGATCCAGCCGGCGAAGTACGCGTGCGTGCCGAGATAACGGTAGAGCCGGCGGTAATCCAGGGCGTTGAGATCGCCGCGCTGGTAGCTGTTCGCCACGCCCTGCTTCGAGCGGAGAAAATCCTGCCCCTCGGCCAGCATCGGAATCCCCACCGCCATGAACAGCAGCGCCGCCATCAGGTGCGTCCGCGCGCGGTCGTTCGGCGCCGGCACCGAGCCGTCGAACCCGGGATGCTCCGTCACGCCGTCGATCCAGGTCCGGTCGTCGTGCGACTCCGTGTAATTCACCGTCTGAGCCGGCCATTTCGCGAAGAACCAGGGCGATCCCCGCAGAAAATAAATCATCCGCTCCGCCGCGCCCGCGCCGCGCACGTAGTCGCGCACGAAGTCGCGGAACCCGTCGTTCCACGATGCCCATCCTGTCTCGCGCAGCGCGCTCGCGATGTGCCCGCGGAAACTCCACGGCTCCGCGATGAGAATCACGTTGGGCTTGACCCGCTTGAGCGCCGCCTCGACGTCCCGCAGCACGTCGACGCCGAGCAACTCCGCGAGGTCGAGCCGGAAACCATCGACGCCGTACGCCTGGATGAGGTGAAGGCAGCTGTCGATGATCAGCCGCTTCGCCATCGCCGAGCGCGCGCGCAGGTCGTTGCCGCAGCCGCTCCAGTTCGCCAGCAGCCCGCCGGCGTCCTGCTCGAAATAATACAGCCGGTCCACGAACAGCAGGTGCGCCGGCTCGCCGACATGGTTGAACACCACGTCGAGCAGCACCGCCATTCCCCGCCGGTGAAACGCCCGCACCAGCTCCTGGAATTCCCGCACCCCCGAGGCGGCCTCGGGCTCGAGCGCATAGCTGCTCTCGGGCGCGAAGAAATTGTTCGTCATGTAGCCCCAGTGATATTCCTCCGCCGTGCGGTTATCGAATTCCTGCACGGGCTGGAGCTCGACGCAGTTGACGCCGAGATGATGGAAATAGAACTCGGGGCTCTCGACCCACTTTCGCAGCCCGGTGAAACCGCGGCGCTCCGCCGCCGACGCCTTCACGGGCGCGTTCGCCGCAAGATCGCGCACGTGCGCCTCGACGATCACCAGGTCCTGCCACGCCGGCGTGCGAAACTCGCGGTCGCCGTCCCCCACCCACGCGCGATCGAGGATGATCCCCGGCCCGTCGCGGCCCACCGTCGCCATCGCGTAGGGATCGAGAACGCGCTGCGCCGGGTCGAAGCGGCCCGGGCCCTCCCTCACCCCGTCGATCGTGTACCAGTAAAACCAGCCGTGCAGCCCGCGGTTGAGCGCGATCTCCCACACCCCCGCCGCCGCCTCGACGTCGGGCCTTCGCGCGAGTGCGAAGCTCTGCCCCTCGCCCGCCGCGTCCCGGCTGAGCCAGAGCGTCACCGCCCGCGCGCGCGGCGCAAAGAGCCGGAAGGTCGTCGCGCCGTCGCGGATCAGCGCGCCCAGCGGCAGGTCCGTCTTCAGCGCGTAGAAAAAACTTCCCGGCACCAGCGGCACGCCGGCCGGCCGCTCGGCGCCGCCCGCCCACGCCGCCGTTCTCGGCTCCGCCAGGTCCAGCGGCTGGGCGAGCGTGAACTGCCACAGGTGCCAGCCGGTGCGCTGCGGATCGAGGCGGCGGTTGAGGTTTCCCTCATCGTCGCGCACCACGTTGGGCGCGTCGCCGGGCGGAACCAGCCACTGGTGCTCGCCCGTGACAAACTTGAACCGCTTCCCGGGCTCGCCCAGAAACAGCGCGGCGTCACCGGTCCAGAGCAGCACTTTTCCGCCGTCGAGGTCCGCCGGTTGCAGCCGCCACTCGTCCGCGCCGATCGCCGCCTGCCAGCCGTTGAAATCCCCCGCAAGATAGACCGAATCGCGCGACGGATCGATCGCGAAGCCGTCGTCGAGCGGCAGGACAAAGCAGATCTTTCCCTGCGGGTTCAGAAAATACCCCTGGACGGCGCCGGCGACACGTCCCGGCGCCGGACGCAGTCCGGCGGGGGCCGGGCATTGCTCGCCCAGCGTGAAGCGCGGGAGCTGACGATCCGTCCAGTCGCGGTCGAGTTCGACGATGCCCGTGTTGGGCGATTCGAGCCAGGCGCGGACAATGCGATGCGCGGGTGCGGGCATGAAGTCGTGCCAGCATCCGGCACGCCAAGACGCGCACAAGCAAAAGTGGCGGTGCGCTGCCCCGCTTCCGCGCCTCGCGGATCGTCAGGGCGCGTTCTCGAACGCCGCGTACACCGGCTTGCCGTCGAAATACGGCTGCTGCGGCAGGCCCAGCAGCCAGCACGCCGTCGCGCAGGTGTCCTCGGTGCGGACCTCCAGGTCCGCGAGCTGGGTCAGGTCGAAAAATCTCCGGACACCCGGTCCCGCCGCGATCCACGGAATGTGGCGGCTCCGCGGATCGTCGACGCCGTGGGTCAAACCCGCCCCGCCATGATCCGCCGTCAGCAGCACGAAGGTCGACCCGCGGATTCCCGCCCGGTCGAGCGCCTCGAACACCTGCGCCAGCGCGCGATCCGTCTGCTCGATCTTCTCGAGCTGCTCATGCGAGCCCCAGCCCTTCGCATGGCCGACCGCATCGACGTCGGGAAAATGGATGAAGACGAACGCCGGGCGATAATCCGCGATGATCTGGACGGCATGGCTCGCGACGTCCGCATTGTCGCTGCTGCCTTCGGCCGGCACGTAGGCGTGGGTCACCGTGCCGGGCTTGTTCAGCGTCGAGAACTTCGATTTCCCTGCGATCATCGCGGTGACGTAGCCGGCCTTGGTCGCCATCTCCATCACCGTCGGGACCAGCGGATAAACCGGCTCGCGCAGCGGAAGCTCGCGGTTCCATTCGATGCCGTGTTTCCGCGGGATCACGCCGGTCACCATGCTGGTGTGCGACGGCAGCGTGATCGAGACCGCCGTGGTCTTCGCCCAGAACGTGTAGGCGCCCTCGTGCACCATCCGGCGCATCGTCGGCATGTCCGCCAGCAGCGCGCGGTCCGGACGGAGCCCGTCGACGCTGATCACGACGACGTGCTCGATCGCGGGCAGCGGCCGTTGGGGCTTCGACACCGGCACCGCGAACTGCGCCCGAAGGACGCCCGCTCCCCCCAGCAGCGCCGCCAGCAGCAGGATTTTTTTCATCGCCCCACCGTGAAGCGGGTTTTTCGGTTGGGCAAGCGAAGGTGCGACGCGTTTGACAATCCGCCGCGGCCGCCCGGAAGGTCTGGCGTGTCCCGCCCAGAACGCATCCTCGTCGCCCTGTCGGGCGGAGTCGACAGCTCCGTCGCCGCGCTGCTCCTGAAGCGGGAGGGCTATGACGTCGTGGGGGCGTACATGAAGAACTGGATCAACGAGGACAACGTCATCGGACACTGTCCCTGGCGCCAGGACATCGACGACGCCCGCGCCGTCGCCGACCGGCTCGGCATCGAGTTTCGCGTGATGAACCTGATGCAGGATTACCGCCGGCTGGTCGTCGACTACCTGCTCGAGGGCTATCAGCGCGGGCTCACCCCGAATCCCGACGTCATGTGCAACCGCGAGATGAAATTCGGCGTCTTCGCGAAATTTGCGGAGGCTGACGGCTTCACCGCGCTGGCCACTGGCCACCATGCCCGCCGCGCCGCGACCGCGCGCTCGGTCGAGCTCCTCGAGGGATCCGATCCCGGCAAGGATCAGTCGTATTTCCTGGCCCTGCTCTCCCAGTCCCAGCTGCGCTATGCGCGCTTTCCGATCGGGCATCTGAAAAAAACGGAACTGCGCCGGATCGCCGCCGATGCCGGGCTTCCCACGGCCGCGAAGAAGGACAGCCAGGGCATCTGTTTCATCGGCGAAGTGAAGATGGCGGATTTTCTCCGGACCTATGTGCCCGAACATCCGGGACCGATCGTCCACGCCGTCGACGGCAGGGTCATCGGTGAGCACCGCGGCCTGCACTATTACACGCTCGGCCAGCGCCGCGGCATCCGGGTGCCGTCCAACACCGACGACAAGGCCTATGTGGTCACCGGCAAACGCTCCGGCGATCACGCCCTACTGGTGGCCTTTGACGGTCCCGACGCACCCGGCCTGTGGTCCGGCGAATGCCGGGTCGGGCAGCTTTCGTACCTCGACGAGCCGATTGTCCGGCCGCGCCGGATCGAGTGCCGCGTCCGCTATCGCGACCCCCGCGTGTTCATCGAGTTCACCCCCGATCCCTCGGGCGGCGGCGCGTCCGTCAAATTCGAAAAGCCCCAGCGCGCGCTGGCCCCGGGCCAAATCATGGCGCTTTACGACGGGCAGCGCGTGCTCGGCGGCGGGGTGTTTACCTGACGGCGCGCAAGGGGGGGACCGATAAGAGGAACGGGATGAAGATCGTGGACGAAACGTGAAGCCGCGGCGCAAAACGCGTGACGCGCGCCGGTCCGCTGCGCCACGATCAGGGCGATGAAAGCACGCGGCCTCTTCGCTGGTCCCGGGGATTTCGCCGAACGGCAGGCGTTCCTTTCCGACCTGCGCCGGGGGGCGCGGACGACCGTGGCCTTCATGGGGCCGCTGCTGCTCGCCCACTTCGGGTGGCTCGAGGGGCCCGCGGTCTTCGCGGCGATCGCGGCGCAGAATGTCGCGCTCATGGACGTGCGGGGCGCCTATCACGTGCGCGTCAACCTGCTCCTGGCGAAGACGCTGATCCTGGCGGGCGCGACCTGGTTCGGATTTGTGGCCTCGGGCAGCGTCATCGGCGCCGTCGCCGCGACCGCCGTCGTGGCGTTCTTCATGGGAGCATGGCGGCACCTCAGCGCGGATTACGGTCCCTCGCTCGCGGCCGCCTCGGCCCTGCTCTTCCTGCTGGCCCTCGCGGCGCCGGACACGGGCGTCGGGCACGCCGTGCTCTACGCGCTCGGCGGCGGAGGGTGGGGCGTGGCCGTGCAGGCGTCGCTCTGGCTTTTCCGGCCGGAGCATCCGCTCCGGCAGACCGTCTCCGAGAGCTGGCTCGCGATCGGCGACCTTTTCGGCGCGATGTCGCTCGAGGACGACCGGCCGGCCGAAAAACGCCACGCGGACATCGTCGACCGCGAAGCCGCGGTGCGCCTCGCGCTCGACCGCGCGAACGCGCAGCTCGCGGCCGGCGGCGCGAAATCGCCGCTGCGGCCGCGGCTCGAGGCGCTGAATCTCACCGCGGCGCGGATCGCCACGCGCGTCGTGGTGTTCAACGGCGCGCTCGAGACGCTCCGCGCGCGCCCCGATTTTCCCCGGCTCGCCGCCGTGGTGCAGCCGGTGCTCACCTCCCTGACCAACACCGCGCGCACCGTCGCGCTCGCGGTCGTTTCGCGCCAGCCCGCGCACTTTGCGACCGGCGAGGTGCGCGTCCAGCGGCTGGCCAACCTCATCCAGGTGCTCCAGGCGCGGATCGCGGCGCACATCGGGCAGCCGTCGGCCTCGGCCGAGCTTGTCGAGCTGCTGCGCCAGCTCGCGGTCCAGCTGCCGGTGCTGCTGCGCGAGCTTCGCGCGACGATGGAACGGGCCGGCGAGCGCGGCGCGTTTTCGCTCGAGCTGTTCGATCTCGAGTCCTGGCGGGTCACCCCGCTCGCCGCCGCGGTCAATTTCGCGCGCCGCCCCGACCCGGCCCTGGTGCGGTTCACGGCGCGGCTCGCCGTGCTGCTGATGGCCGGCGTGGCGGTCTTCGAATACTGGAAAATTCCGCGGGGTTACTGGCTGCCGCTGACGGTGGTCGTCGTGCTCCAGCCCGACTACGGCTCGACCCGCCTGCGCGCCGCGCAGCGCCTCCTCGGCACGCTGATCGGCGGAGTCGTCGCGAGCGCCCTCCTCTGGCTGAAACCGCCGGCGGCGGTGCAGCTGGCGGCGATCGGCGCCACGATTTTCGGCTTCTCGTATTACCTGCGCAAGAACTACGCGGTCGCCGTGTTCTTCATCACGCTCATGGTCGTGGCGCTGACGGAAGCCTCGAGCACGGTGACGATCGCGTTCACCCTCGGGCGCCTCGGCGCGACCCTCGCGGGCGGCGCGATGGCGATGGTCGCCGCCCTGCTGTTCTGGCCCGTGTGGGAATGGCAGCGGTTCCCGCCGTTCCTCGCGGCGGCGCTGCGGGCGAACCGGGAATATGCCCGGCTGCTCGCCGACCGGTTGAATTCCGGCGGCGCCTACGATGCGCCGGCGATCGCCGCCAAGCGAAGGGCCGAGGCGGCGAACGGAACGGTCTTCGCCTCGCTCCAGCGGATGAACGGCGACCCGAAACACCAGCAGGAATCGCTGGCCCGCGCCGCGGCGCTCGCCAACGGCAACCAGCGCCTGACGCGCGCGCTCACCACGATCGCCGTGCACCTCGCCCCCGGCTCGCCCCTCGCCGACAAGTCAATCGCCCGCTTTGGCGCGCTCGCGTCGGACGCGCTTGAAGCCCTGGCGCGCGAAACCGAGAGCGGCCGCCGCGGAGATCCCTCCCTGGAAAATCTCCTCTCCGCGCTGGAATCGTTTCACGGGCCCGCCAGCGCCGCGCCGGCCGACGCCGCCGACGCCACGCGCCGCCAATGGGTTTACGGACAACTCAGCCGGTCCGCGCTCGAGATGAGCGCCATGATCCTCGCGGCGAGGGAAAAGGAGCCGGTTTCGCGCGAGACGGCCTGACCGCGCGGCGGATCATCGCAACGCGGCGAGCGGCGGCCAGTGGCGCACCTCGGCGAAGGCCGGCCGGGTCCGCGCATAGACGTCGCGCAGCCGGACGTATTCGGCGTAATCGACGACCCGCTCCGGGTGCTGGCGGCTCCGGACGACAAAGTCCGCTTCCGGAGGATAGCACGCGACGTTCACCTGCTCATAAAACGCCGGGTCCGCATTCCCCGCGGCGTCGAGGCTCGCCGGCTCCACGCCGACGTTGTTCGGAACCTCCGCCGCCTTGTACCGCAGGTCCACGCTCCAGCGGATGTGATTCGAGTCGTTCGGCGTCGAACAGTGCGGCGTGCGGTTGGTCATGAACACCGCGCCGCCCCGTGGACATGCCGCGGTGATCGCACCGCGCGGATCGGCGGGCAGGTCTTCGTCCTTGATCACGAGGAAATCCGCATTCCCGCCGGTGTGATGCGGGGCCACCTTGCCGCGATGCGTGCGCGGCAGAATCTGCATGCACCCGTTTCCGGCCGAGGCGTCGACGAACGGCACCCAGCACGTGATGATGAGGTTCTCGTCGCAATGGCCCGAAAGGTAGCCGCTGTCCTGGTGCCACGGCACGATGCCGCGGCCGAAATTCGGGAGCTTCGGACGGATGCGGTACGGCGAAGCCACGATCTCCTCCGCCCCCACGAGCGAGCCGATCATCGCGAGCAGCGCGGGATGCAGGATCAAGTCGAACATCTCGGGGGAATAAAATCCGCCGCCGCGCAGGCCGATGATCTCGCGGACGATGGCCTCTCCGCATTCCGTGGAGTCGCGCTGGATCGCCGCCAACTGACGGTCGAAGCCGAGTTGCTCGTGGAGTTCCCCGAGCTTTCCCTCGGACTGGAAATTCCGCGCGAGCCGGTTGATCTCCGCGTGCAGCGCGCGCCGGAGGGGCTCGAGGTCCGACGGCGGAAAAACCTCCGGCACGATGAGATAACCCTCATCCTGAAAAAACCGGACCTGCTTCGGCGAAAGCGGCAGCGGCATGTGCTTACAACCATGGAGCAATTCTCGCCCGTAAACAAGATTGCCGATGCGTTGCCGCCACGCGTCGACTCTCGGGAAGCCGGATCTGGTAGCAAAGCCGGATCTTGTAGCAGCCGACGTCAGGAGGCTGAGCCCGCGTTCGGCTGAGCCACCGCCATGA
>JAQGON010000061.1 GCA_028293565.1 Verrucomicrobiota bacterium
ATCGTGCAGAAGATGATCGGGCTGATCAGCATCGTCACCAGCTTGATGAACGCGTCGGCGAGGGGCTTGAGCGACGCCCCGAACGCGGGCCAGAGATGGCCGCAGGCCGCGCCGATGGCGACGGCGATCAGGACCTGAACAAAGAGGTGGCGGAGATATTTGATTTTGGGGAGGGGTGGCGTGGTCAGATGACGCAGAAAGCGGCCGCGACGGCGAGAGCGGTCAACTCCGTGGGAGGGCGGGGGCGGGCGACGACCGGCATCGCTTCGTTCCGACCGCGCCGCGAGAGAGCCGCGCTTCCGCCGCAATTCCGTCGGCGAATCCGGTGCGGGGGAAGTTGCGGCGGTTCATGGGCATCAGGCGCTGCCCGGCGCCGGGGATCGGGAGCCGGGTGGTGCCCCGCTCCTAGACGACATACGTGTCGACGTAGGTGTGGACGGGCATGGCTTCGAGCCGGGCGCGGTCGATCGAGGCGTCGAGGATGCGCTGCTGCTGGCCGGCCGAATAATGCTTCGCGATGTTTTCCTTGAACTTGTCGATGATCTGGGGGAGCGCCTCCTGCCGGCGGCGGCGGTGGCCGAGCGGATATTCCACGACCACTTCCGGAAGCTTGGTCCCGTCGTTGAACTCGACCAGGATGGCGTTCGGATTCGAGCGCTTCGCGGGATCGTAATAATCCTTGGTGTACTGCTTGTCCTCGACCGGAAACATCTTCTCGCGGAGCGCGTCGATCCGCGGATCGCGGGCGACGTCGTCCTCGTAATCCTCGGCGACGAGGTCGCCCTTGATCAGGGCGACCGCGACAATGTACTGGAGCGAGTGGTCGCGGTCCGCGGGATTGTTGAGCGGTCCGCGTTTCACGAGGTAGCGCATCGTCGACTCGTGGGTGCGGATGGTGATCTTCTTGATGTCGTTCAGCCGGTCCTTCACCTGCGGGTAGATTTTGATCGCGGCTTCCGCGGCGGTCTGGATGTGGAAGCCCGCGGGATAGGAAATCTTGAAGAGGACGTTTTCCATCACGTAGGAACCATAGGGCTGGTTGATCGTGAACGGCTTGCCCTTGAACAACACGTCGTAGAAGCCCCACTCCTTGGCGGTCAGCACCGAGGGAATTCCCATCTCGCCCGTGCGCGCCATCAGCGCGAGGCGGACGGCGCGGGACGTGGCGTCGCCGGCGGCCCACGACTTGCGCGAGCCGACATTCGGCGAGTGCCGGTAGACGCGGAGGATGCCGCCGTCGGCCCACGCGTGGGAAAGGGCGTTGATCGTCTGGTCGCGCGACAGGCCGAGGAGCTGCGAGACCACCGCAGTCGAGGCGACGCGGACGAGGGTCACATGGTCGATTCCCACCTGGTTGAACGAGGTCTCGTTGCTGATGATGCCCTGGATCTCGTGGGCCTTGATCATCGCGGTGAGCACGTCGTGCATCACCAGCGGCGGCTTGCCGGCGGCGACGGCGGTGCGCGAGAGCCAGTCGGCCGTCGCGAGGATGCCGCCGAGGTTGTCCGACGGATGGCCCCATTCGGCCGCGAGCCACGCGTCGTTGTAATCCAGCCACCGGTTCATGGCGCCGATGTGGAAGGCGGCGTTGATCGGATCCAGCTGGTAGGAAGTGCCGGGCACCTTGGAGCCGTTCGGCACGATCGTCCCCGGCACGACGGGCCCGAAAAGCTTGGTGCAGGCCTTGAAGCTCAGCGCCGCGATCCCGCCGCCCAGCGTGTCGATCAGGTCGTAGTGGGCCGTCGAGTACGCCTCATCGCTGGTGATCTTGTAATTCAGCGCGTACTCGGCGATGTCCACCATCACGGAATCCGGGGGCGGGCGGACATTGTCCGCGGTGCCCGAGGTGGTTCCGCGCAGGGCGGGCGTGGCAGGAGTCTCGGCGGCGAGGGCAGGAAGACGGAGCAGGCTGTAGGCGGCTCCGGCCGTCAGCCCGGTCTTGATGAAATTGAGTCGGTTCATGGAGGGAGGGTTTTCGCGGGGGATGTCGATCTGAGCAAGCGGGCGGCTTGTTCGAAGTCTGGAGAAACGGCGGCCTCGATTGCTGCGTGAGGCGCGTGGCGCGCAGACTGCCAGAGGTCACATTATGCGAACATTATGGAATCCGCGGCGGGCATCCGTCCGGAGCGGCGGGGGCGGGTGGGGCGGGGCCCTCCGCCGGTCCGATATTAGAATTAGCTATCACTAAATGACGTTAATACAATCGGACGGGCCGGGCGATTTTTGCTATAATGAGCGAAATTGCTGCGTCACCCCTGGAATCTCCTTCGGGATTCCGACCAGCTATCCGTCGGCGACCCCCAGATTCTTTATGATGAACTCACCTTTGAACCAAACGGGGGGCGAAGGCACCCCGAATTTTTCCCGCCGCAGTTTGCTGCAGGGCGTGGGCTGCCTGATCGCCGCCGCCGCGTTGCCGGCCGCGCGGGCGGCCGACGCCGGCTCCGCCTCCCCGCCCGGGCCCGCGCCGAGTTCGAAGCGGGATGATTCGGTGATCGCGAAGCTGAGCGCCTATATGGGCGCAGCCGCGGCGCATGAACTGCCGCGGGACGCCGCCGAGGGCACCAAATACCATATCCTCGACACGATCGCGGCGATGGTCTCGGGAAGCCGGCTGCCGCCGGGACTGGTCGCACTCCGTTTTGCCGCCGCCCACACCGGGGAAAACGCGGCCACCGTCGTCGGCTCGACGGTGCTGTGCGGCGCGATCGAGGCGGCGCTGGTCAACGGCATGCTCGCGCATTCGGATGAGACCGACGATTCGCATGCGCCCTCCCGGTCGCATCCGGGCTCGGGAATCGTGCCGGCGGCGCTGGCGGCCGGCGAGCAGTTCGACATCGACGGAACGCGACTGCTGCGCGCGGTCGCGCTGGGCTACGACGTCGGCACCCGCGTGACGATGACCCTGGGCAAGCCGTATCTGAGCTTTGTGAATCACCGCAGCACCCACCAGATTGTCGTCAATTTCGGAGCGGCGGCGGCGGCGGCCTGTGCCGCGGGGCTGAGCGCCCAGCAGATGCGCTGGGTGCTCGATTATGCCGCGCAGCAGGCGAGCGGGATCACGGCCTGGCAGCGCGACACGCAGCACATTGAAAAATCCCTCTGCTTCGCGGGCTTCGGCGCGCGCAACGGGACGACGGCCGCCCTCCTGATTTCCTCGGGGGCGACCGGCGTCGACGACATCTTTTCGGGGGAGGATAATTTTTTCCAGGCGTTCGCGCCGGAGGCGGATCCCGCCGGGCTGATCGACCGGCTCGGGGAACGCCACGAGGTCCTGCGGACCAACATCAAGAAATGGACGGTGGGCTCGCCGATCCAGGCGCCGCTCGACGCGTTGGCGAACCTGCGGGCGCGGCGGGCGTTCGAAGCCGACGATGTGAAGAAGGTCGTCGTGCGCGTCGGCACCAGCGGCGCGGGCATCACGAACAACC